>JALOQY010000373.1 GCA_025459285.1 Planctomycetota bacterium
GCTGCTACGCGCTGGTAGGCCCGAACTTCGACGACAGGCGGGACCGCTGCTACCTCGGCCCCCGATGAAGGATCTGCGCGAGGATACCGTGCCTGATGAGCAGAGTCGTTCGCGTCCAAAGTGTGGGGTAGTTATCGGCCACTACGACTTAGGCGAGGCGGTCGACTCCGGTCAGGAGGCCGCGACCGGTGAGTATCGCCGCGGCCCCTCACGCCGCCAGGTCGGCGGCGGGCAGCGTGACGGTCACCGTCGTGCCGCGACCCGGCTCGGAGCGGATGGCGATCTCGCCGCCGAAGGAGACGACGACGGCGCGGGAGATGGCGAGGCCGAGGCCGGTGCCGCCCTTCTTCGTGGAGAAGCTCGGCTCGAAGAGCCGCTTCATGTCCTCCGGGGCGATCCCCGTGCCGGTGTCGGTCACGGTGATCTCGACGGCTCGCTTCGCCCCGAGCGCCGTCTCCCGCGCGCGGATCGTGAGGACGCCCGGCCGGCCCTCCATCGCCTGCACGGCGTTGGTGGCGAGGTTCACGAGCACGCGCCGGAGGTCGTCGGCGTCCGCCAGGACCGGCGGAACCGGGCCGATCTCCTCCACGACGGACACCTCCGCGGAACCGCGGAACAGCCCGGCGGTCTCCCGGGCCACCGCGGCGGGGTCCACGGGCCCGAGGCTCCGCACCGGCAGGCGGGCGAAGGCGCTGAACTCCCCGGCGATGCGCTTCAGGACGTCCGTCTGCCGGATGATGGTGTCGACGCCGCGGGCCAGGATCTCCGGGAATTCGGGGTGGCCGTCGTCGAAGGCCCGTTTCAGGTGCTGGGCGGACAGCCGCATCGGGGTGAGGGGGTTCTTGATCTCATGGGCGATCTGCTTCGCCATCTCCCTCCAGGCCGCGTCGCGCTCCGCCTTCACGAGCTGGTCCCGGCTGGTTCGGAGGTCGTCGGTCATGCGGTTGAACGAGCTGACGAGGTAGCCGAACTCGTCCCCCGAACCGCCCGGCACCCGGTAGGAGAGGTCTCCGGCCGCCACCCGCCCGGTCGCTTCGACGAGCCGTTCGATGGGGGAGGAGATCCGGCGCGCGAGCACCATCCCGAGGAAGATCACGATGAGGAGGATCATGAGGTAGAGGGCGAGGAGGAGGGCATTGCGGCGGCCCAGCTCCCGGTCCACCGCGTCCTGGCCGTACAGGAGCGGGAGGCTCACCGCCCCGATGACGTGGCGGTCCTCGTCGAGGATCGGGGTGTACCCCACGAGGTAGGAGTAGTCGCCCGCCGATTCCCGGGCGGCGTGGAACTCGCGGCCGAGGAGCACGGTCTCCCGGTACGCCTCGCCGGACAGGCGGTCGCTGAACAGCTCGGTGAGGAATAGCCCCGGCTCGGAGGAGGCGATGAGCCGCGCGCCCCAGGCGCCGTGCTCCACGCGGAGGAAGAGGTTGATTTCCTGGTCGAGCCGGTAGCCGATCTCCTTCAGCGTCTCGTCCGCCCCGGGCGCGCTGGCGCGGATGGAGACCGCCGGCAGCCCCGTCTTCACGCCGGCATCGTAGACCGCGAGGAGATCGCCGGCGCGGAGGGCCTCCGTCACCTGCCGCGCGGAGCGCTGGAGGGCTGTGTTCATCTGCTCCTCGACGCTCTCCCTCGCGAAGGTCCGGTTGGCCTGGGCGAGGAAGAGGACCGGCAGGCCGGCCACGACCACGTAGGTGATGATCAGCTTGTGCTGGAACCGCAGGCGCGGCGGGCCCCGGGCGACGACTACCGTCACGAGGACCGCTCCGGCCACGAGCGCGGCGAGGAGGAAGAACCGGCAGAACCAGAAGAGCACGGTCCGCAGGTCTCGGGACCGGAAACCCACGCACCGGAGACCCGTGATCCGGTCGCCGTCCCGGAGCGGGCGGTAGTGGTTCAGGTAGTGGACGCCGCCGACCTCCTCGCGGAACCAGAACCGCTCGCGTCCGTCCTCGAAGATCGCCTCCTTGACCTCCGCGGCGGCCGCGAACCGCCGGGGCCACGCGGGGTTCGTGGAGAAGCGGAGATCCGGCCCGTCGAATTCGGCGTAGTGGAGGTCCTTCGTCTCCCTCCCCCCCTCGTCCTCGCGCTCCCGGAGCACTTCCGGCCGCGGCGGGGCGCCCGGGGCCGGCCGGTCCGCGGGCATCCGCACGCGGACCTGACCGAGGATCCCGCCTTCCGGGCCGGGGGCGAGGACGGGAGCGGTGCCGAACAGGAACCGGGCCCGCTCCCCGGCTCCCCGGCCACCGAGGTCCAGGACGACGCGCTCGCCCGGCACGACCTCCGCGGGCGGCTCGGGCAGCCAGGACCGGGGCGGCATGTCGATCTCGAAGCGGGAGAGCGTGCGCGCGCCGGCGGGGTCCCGGATCTCCACCTCCGCGCCGCGCGGCCGCCGGGAGAGCGGACCCCGGGCCCAGACGCGGAATGCCGTGTCGGCCTCGATCTCCTTCGCCCCGGAGCCGAGGCGGGCGAGGAGTTCGGGATCGGCGGCGATCTCGTCGAGGTCGGCCGACAGGAGCGGGAGCAGGAGCCCCTTCTCCCCGGGGGAGAAGAGGTCCTCGGCCTGCTCCTCCACATCGGAAAGGGTCTCCCGCCACATGGCGCGGATGAACGGCAGGAAGGAGGCGATCGCCACGAGGCCGGCCAGCGCCCCCGCGCGCAGGCCTGACCCGAGCCATCTCCAGCCGGCGAAGGTCGCGGCCGTGCCGGCAAAGGCCACGGCCAGGAGTGCGGCCAGGGCCGCGCTCAGGTCGGTGACGAGCCGGAGGGCGCCCCAGAAGAGCCCGGCGCCCGCGGCGAAGAAGATGGCCAGCCGCAGGGCCCGGGGGCCGCAGGCCATCCGGGCGGCGAGGCAGAGCAGGGCGCCACCGGTCCCGAGCAGGACGAGCGTCAGCAGGAAGACGGCGACGAGGAGGGCCGAGGCGGGGAGCGGCGGGAGGATCGCCGCTTCCGGGAAGAACTCCACCGTGGAGAAGAACGTGAACGCGTGGAGGAGCCCGAGCCACAGGATCGTCCCGCCGGCGCCGGCGGCGAGGGCGAGGACGCCGGCGGCGAGAGCCTCCCGCGGGCGCGGGGCGCCGGAGAGCCGGGAGGCCAGGGCGCGGCGTAGCCCCGCGAGGACCACCGCGAACACCGCCGCGGCGAAGAACCCGGTGAGTGCCGCCTCCCCCGGCGAATCGAGAAGACCCAGGTTTCCGCCGAAGAGGGGAGTGAGGAGCGAGAAGCTCTCCGGCGCGAAGGTCGGGCCGCCGGCGAGGCCCCCGGGAAAGTCCACGAGGCGCAGGCCGACCCGCGCGCCGAGGGCCGCCGCCGTGAACGCGAGGAGCGCCCGGAGGTTCGCGCGGGATCCGAGGGCCCGCCGGGCCGCGACGGCGAGGGCGAGCAGGATGGCCGCCGCGAGGATCGCGGATCGCGTGCGGACCCGTGTGTGGCCGAGGCGGGCCAGTCGTTCATCCGGGGAGAGTGCATCGACCGCGAGCCGGGCGAGCAGGTCACCCCGCTGGTTCCGGACCTCCCCGGCGGCGCGGCCCGCGTCCTCCCCCGCGGGGAACGGCTCGCCGGACGGGGCGCTCACCTCCACGCGCTTCAGGCCGAACCGGCGGGCGGTCTCGGCCTCGTAGTTCGCGCCCCGCAGATAGCGGTTGTGGAGCGGGTAGCGGGCGTCGAGCGGGGAGAACACCTGGACCGCGCCGCCCGCGGTGGAGATGGGCGCCTCCGCGAAGAGGACCCGGTACATCCGGCTCGCGAGCATCCCGGAGACGGACCGCCCGCGCACGGGAAGCGGGGCGTCGAACCCGCGACCCGCCCACGCCACCGGGGCGCCGGAGGGGTCGCGGACCACGAGGCCGGCGGCGGCGCCCGGGAGACGCACCGCACGGAGGGCGTCGAACAGGTCGGCCCGGTCGAGGGAATCCGGGTGGTCCGGGAGGCCCCGGCGGGCCACCAGTCCCGCGACCTTCGCGGCGAGCGCGGACGCCTCGCGGTCCCGGGCGAGGATGTCGTCCCGCACCCCGGCGAATCCCGCCGCCGCGTCCCTGGCGCGCGCCGCCCCGGGGTCCGCGGTGAGCCGCAACCGGCGGATCGCGAAGAACGCCTCGGAGGCGAGAAGCGCGAGGAGGAGGCCCCCGAAGGCGACGATCAGGATTCGACGATGCCCGTGATCCGCCAGGACTCGCCTTCTTTCGTGATGGAGACGTGGAGCGTGCCCGTCACCTCGCTGCCGTCAGCGAGCACCTTGTACTTCGTCTCGAAGACGCCGACCGTGCCGTCCCGGACCTCGGTGAGCTTCACGACCTTCGGCTCGATCTCGCGGAGCCACGAAGCGAGGAGCGAGCGCGCCTGCTCGCCGCGATAGCGCCCGCCCTTCATCCGCTTCAGCCGGACTTCCACCTTGCCCTCGGCCGGGAAGTGCCGCGCGACGGCTCCGGCGTCCCGGGCCTTCAGCGCCGTTCCGACGCTGGCGAGGAACGTCTTCGCCGGATCCTCGCGCTCCCCGTCGGCCCACGCGCCGGAGGCCGGGAGGAGGAGCAGGAGCGGGAGCAGGAGGAG
>JALOQY010000374.1 GCA_025459285.1 Planctomycetota bacterium
GGTGGACGCGCAGTCGACGCTCGCGCTGACGTACAGCCTGGTGGAGGGAGGGTATGCCGGCGAGGGGAACATGGACGCCGATCCCCTCTTTGCCGACCCCGCCGCCGGTGACTTCCGTCTTCTCCCGGCCTCCCCGGCGATCGGGTCCGGAAAGGGAGGGGTGGACATGGGGGCCCTGCCTCCTGTCTCATCGACGCCGGTCTTCATCAGGGGAGACGCGAACCGCGACGCGTCGATCGATGTCAGCGACGCCATTTTCATCGTCCTCTACTTGTTCCTGGGGTCCGTCGACACCACCTGCCGCGATGCGCTCGACGTGGACGATCTTCAGGCCGTCGAGATCACCGATGCCGTCTACCTCCTGTCGTTTCTCTTCCTGAGCGGCTCGAGCCCCCCCGCACCGTACCCGAGTGCCGGGCCTGATCCCACGGCGGGCGATCCCCTCGACTGCGTCGCGCAGGAAGGGTAAGAGGAAGTGACATGCCGTTCCGTCCCATCCTGGTTGCCGTCGTAGGGCTCTTGTCAGGGGCGCACGCGACCGGCGCCGCGGCACCCGCAGAGCCTTCGGCCCCCGATCCCGCAGCGGTGCTGCGCGCGGCCCTGGAGCGGAGACCGGACGGCGGAATCCTCGGCCGCGCCTCCGTCGGACCGCGGCTCGCGGCGGCGGCCGCCTCGGGCATCTCCGCGGAGACATCCATCCAGGAGGGGCCGGAAGAAGGCTGGTTCGTCCTGCGTGCGGCGCTCCCCGGCTCCCGTGCCGCCGCTGCTTCCGCCGAATCCCGGACGGCCGACTGGGCCTTCGACCTCGGGGGGCCCGGCGCCTCCCGCTACCGTCCGATGGAGCATCGCACGGATGTCTGGTACGAGTCGACCTACTGGACCGGGCCCGACTGGACGAGGGTCGGGAAAGACTGGCAGCACTCGGGGGAAGCCACCGCCAGCGTCCGGCGCTTCACGGCGCCGCGCGACGGCTGCGTGACCGTCACCGCTCGGGCGGCAAAGGCCCACGTCGAACCGAGCACCGACGGAGTGAGCCTCGCCATCCGCCACGGGCTTCGCGAGGTCTGGACCGCCGAGCTGGGCGGCGGCGATGCGACCGGGGTCGAGGCCCGGCTGAATCTCGACGTCCGGAAAGGAGATGCCATCCGGTTCGTCGTGGCCAAGCGAGGGCTCATCATCTGCGACACCACCCGCTGGGACCCGGCGATTGCTTACGAGGACGGCGAGACGTTCCGGGCGTCGGCGGGCTTCTCGACCACGCAAGGGGCGGGCGGGTGGTCTTACGAAATGGAGGTCGACCCCCGGTCGGCCGCAGGCCTCCCCGCCGCCCGATGGATCCGCCGAGACCTCACGATGGAGGAGACGGCCATCGGCGCGGGGAGCGCGGCGGCACTCGGAGATGCGGATGCGCTGCCGCTCGCAATACTCTCGGATGGCGCCGGCGAAGGCGGCCTGGCGCTCGTCGTCTCCGACGGCGGCCGCTGGGGGCTGCGCTGCGCCTCCGACGCAGAGGGTCGTCTGGTCCTCGAGGTCTCCGGTGGCCCCCGCCAGGAGTCCGTGGCGACGTCCGGCGCGAGCGGCCCCATCCTCCTCCCGGACCTCGCGGTCCGCCCCTTTCGCGGGCCGTGGATCCGCGGCATGGCCGCGGCGGGCCGCCTCGTGTCCGGCGGCACGTTCGGAGTCAGCGAAGAAGTGCGAAAGACGCTCGCCGCGGGTCTCGAGACGGCCGGCATCGAGGATCTCGATCTCTGGCTCCTCGTCCAGGCCGAGTGGCTGCACGACGATCGCATCGACGGGTCCGCGGCTTCCTGGGCCGCCGCCACGGACCGCCACCTCCGGAAGGCCTGCGCTCTCCTCGAGGATCTGCGGGGAGGGACGGACTTCCTCTCCGCGGAGGCCGACCGCCTCGCTGCACTCGCCGCCGAGGCCTTCCGGCCGGACGTCGACGCCGCGGGCCGGCGCGCCACATGGCTCGCCGCCCGCGCGCTCAAGCGCCGGATCGCCCTGGCCAATCCTCTCCTGGGCTCCCGCGAGATTCTCTTTGCAAAGCGCGTCCCGACATCCTACAGCCACCTCGTCATGCAGTACTTCGGCTGGCGCGCGCGGCCCGGCGGAGGTCTCTTCGTCCTCGAGCGGCCCGGCCGATCCCTCGCCTGCCGGGATATCTCCGGCGGGCGCCTCGCCGCCGGGAGCGTGCTCGAGCCCCGGCTCTCCCCGGACGGCCGGCGCATTGTCTTTTCCTTCGTGCGGCCGATTCCCGGAGAGGTCGATCCCACCCGGCTCGCAAACGACGTCGACCGGGGCTTCTTTCATGTTCACGCGATCGATGTGGACGGCGGCAACCTGCGAACGCTCACGGACGGCCCCTGGGACGACCTGATGCCCGAGTGGCTGCCGGGCGGAGGCATCGTCTTCAGCTCGACCCGCCGGCGAGGTTACGCCCGGTGCTTCGGAGCGCAGTTCAGCCCGCGGTGGCACGTTTACACGCTTCATCGAATGGACGAGGACGGGGGGAACATCCAGGCGATCTCGTTCCACGACACGAACGAGTGGTTCCCGGCGGCGGCGGCCGACGGCTCGATCCTCTACAGCCGGTGGGACTACATCGACCGGGATGCGGTGACCCACCAGAACCTCTGGACGGCGCGGCCCGACGGCACGGGGCCGGCCGTCCTGTGGGGGAACGCCACCGCGAGCCCGCACTGCGCCTTTCAAGCCAAGCCGGTGCCGGGGTCGCGGAAGATCGTGTTCACCGCCTCGGCCCACCACTCGATCACGGCCGGGTCCATCGTCCTCCTCGACCCCGCGGCTGCCCGGGACGGGCACTCCGGGATCGTGCGCATCACCCCCGAGGTCCCGTTCCCCGAGGCCGAGACGACCGACATTCGCGAGTACTACGAGTCGCCGTGGCCGCTCTCGGAGCGGCACTTCCTGGTCGCCTGCAGCCCGAAGCCCCTGGTCTGGGAGCCGGGAGGAAACGATGCCGCGGCGCTTGGAATTTACCTGCTCGACGCTTTCGGGAATCGAGAGCTGCTTTACCGGGATCCGGAGATCGGGAGCACGAGCCCCTGCCCGCTCGCCCCCCGCCCGGCAGCGCCCCTTGTCGCAAGCACGATCGTTCCGGTCACGAGCGCGCGCCCGCCGAGTGCGGAGGAGACGGGAGAGGTGGTCCTGACAGACATTTACCGCGGGCTCGGCGCGGCCGTCCGCCGGGGCGAGGTCCGGGAGCTGCGCATCGTCCAGATTTTCCCGAAGGGAACCCCCGTGGGCAACTCTCCGCCCATCGGGCTCGCCGGCGAGGAGAACGGACGGGCCATCCTCGGCACGGTGCCGGTGGAGGCCGACGGATCCGCGCGGTTCCTCGTGCCCTCCCGCCGGCCGGTCCTCTTCCAGGCCCTCGACGCCGATGGCTTTGCAGTGCAGACCATGCGGACGATCACTTACCTCCAGCCCGGCGAGAGGATTTCCTGCGCGGGCTGCCACGAGGATCGCATGACGGCGCCGCCCCCGGGGCCGGCGCCGCTCGCCCTCCGCCGCGGCCCGTCGGCCATCGAGCCGGGCGCACTCGGCGGCCGGCCGTTTTCCTTCATGGAGGTCGTCCAGCCGGTCCTCGACCGCCGCTGCGTTTCCTGCCACGGCGGCGCCAAGACCGAAGGAAAGGTCGATCTCACCGCGGCGCCTCGCGACGCGTACGTGAGGTCCTACGTGACCCTTTGCGGGGACCGTGACTTTGCGGGCGGGGGGACGAATCCGAAGAACGCCGCCGAGGCGCTCGTCCCTCGCTTCGGGATGCGGAACAGGATCGAGGTCACGCCGCCCGGCGGGATGTACGGCGCGCGCGGGAGCCGCCTCATGAAAATGCTGCGCGAGGGGCACGAGGATGTCGTCCTCGATCCCGGCGAGACCCGCCGCCTGGCGGCGTGGATCGACCTCAACGCCATCTTCTACGGGGTGAACCTCCCCCCCGACCAGGCTCGCCAGCTCCGCGGCGAGCGGGTCGCGATGCCCGACCTCCAGTAGCGCCGGCGTCGAGGGAGCCACATTTTCGCTTGAGGGCGCAATGGGCGCCGGATAGCATCGATGAAAGTCGAGGAGGCAAGACATGGGATTCCACGCTCGGCTCGTCATTCTGGGCCTCGTGGCTCCTCTCGCGGCGCCTCTACCCGGAGCGGACGTCCGCGAAGTCACGCTGAGGAGCGGGGAGGCGGACGTCCTTGCTCGCAACAACTGCATCTCGGGGCCGCTCGCTGCGGCGGTCGCGGTCAATCGTCACCCCGCGTGGGGCATCATCCCTGGGACGGCTTGGCTCCATCCCGACGACACCCTGCAGCACAGCACCTGCGCCATCTACGAAGCGGGGTTCGAGCTCCCTCCCGGGTACCGTGACCCCGCGATCGAAGTCCAGGTGCTGGCCGACAACTCAGCCGTGATCTCTCTCAACGGAAACCTGCTCGGCAGGGCGGAGGGGTTCGAGCGAATCACGGCCTTCGGCTCGAGCAGTGCCCGCGACTTCCGCCTGAAGAACA
>JALOQY010000375.1:0-4524 GCA_025459285.1 Planctomycetota bacterium
GTCCCGGATCGCGGTGGCGTTCTGGTAGCCGAGATCCGTGCCCAGGGCTTCCCGGAAGGCCTCCTCGGCGAGCGGCCGGACCTCCTCCCGGGAGATCGGCCCCTCCACGCGAGCCACCGGCACCGAAGTGACGGCCCGGGCGCGCTCCTCGAAGGCGTTGACGACCGCCGCGACGTCGGGGGCCACGGGGAAGCCGGCCCCGACGTCGAGCAGGCGGCCCTCCGAGGCCACCACCCCGCCGCCGCCGAGGCGCACGGTCAGATCGAGCCGCCCGAGCCGGCGTCCGCGGTGACCCGTGTGCAGGAGGAGGGTGTCGCCGATCCGCTCGGGGACGGGCGTCTCCGAGTGGCTGTGGCCGCCGATGATCACGTCGACCCAGGGCACCTCCGCCGCGAGGGCGCGGTCCGCGATCAACCCCTGGTGGGAGAGGACCACCACCAGGTCGGAGTTCGAACGCAGTTCACCGCGGAGCGCCTCGAGGGCCGCGCCCGGAGGGCGAAAGACGCAGTCTCCGGTGGCGCCGCCGGGGGTGATGTCCGTCGTCGTCTCGATCGTGACGGCGGTCACCGCCACCCGGACGCCGTCCACGTCGAGGATCACGAAAGGTCCGTCGGCGACCGGTGCTCCGTCCGGCCCCACGACGTTCGCCGCGAGGAGCGGGAACGCCGCGAGGCCCCGGTAGTCGGCGAGAACCTCGAGCCCGTGGTCGAACTCGTGGTTGCCGAGGGCCATGGCGTCATAGCCGGCCACGGTCATCACGGTGAAGATGGCCCGTCCCCGGGTGAGCGACGAGACCGCGGTGCCGGCGACGGCATCTCCGGCGTCGAGGAGCAGTACGTCGGCCCGCTCGCGGCGGAGCCGGGCGGCTTCTCCGGCGATGCGCGCGAGCCCCCCGTGCCCGTCACGGTGCGGCGAAAGCGCGGAGTGCAGATCGCCGGTGGCGAGCAGCAGGACGGTGTCCGTCTCCGGGGCGAACGGTCGCCCGCAGGCCGCGAGGCCGAGGGCCAGAAGAAGAAATCGTGACGTTTCCATGGCCGGAGTGCCCCATGGTAGCGTGACGTCTCCCGCGGCGCCGGCTTTTGGACGGGGCTGCGGGCGGGGGCCCGCGAAAACCGCGCGGGCGGCGGGAAACGCGGGCTAGAATCCCCCCGACCGAGTCCTCCGTCCGGCTTCGCCAGGAAGGACCCATGGAACCACTCCGCACGATCGTCGCGCTCCTGCTGATTCCCGCCCTTCTCGCCGCCTGCTCTTCGGGTCCGGAACCGGACGAGGGAGACCCCGCCGCGGCCCCGGCGCCGGTGGAGGGCATCTCCGGCGTCCCGATCCACGTGGAGTGGAGGAACCTGAACCCGCGCCGTCCGGACTCCCCCCTGGGGGTCATCAACCGCTCCTCTCCGGAACTGCGGGAAATCTATCGGAACCCCGCGGCCTACCAGCACGTGAAGCCGGTGGACGACGACGTCATGGCGGCGCTGCTCGGCGCCCTTCAGGAACTGGGCTTCTTCGAGCACGCCTCGAAGGGCGCGGCGCTCGACAGCTTCCACCCGGGCGAGGGGCTTCACGGGGTCGTCCATGTGAAGCGGGGCGAGGAGACCTTCGCGCTGGTCTTCAGCCCGGGCATGTACGGGAGCGAGATCCCCGAGGTGTACCGGGACTGCAAGGTGGCGATCTTCGAGGTCCACCGCCGGACGATGTGGCTCGCCCCCGCCGCATCGGAGGACCCGGACCGCGTCTTCCGCTCGCCGCCCCGCGCCCCCCGGAGATAGCTTCGTGGCCATCCTCTTCATCCCGGCCCGCATGGGTGCGAAGCGCCTGCCGGGGAAACCCCTGCTCGCGAAGACCGGCCGGCCGCTCATCCTCCACGTCCTCGCGCGGGCCCGTGCCGCGAAACGGATCTCCCGCGCCATCGTCGCCACCGACGACGAGCGGATCTTCCGGGCCGTGACGGAAGGAGGCGGGGAAGCGGTCATGACGCGCGCCGATCACCACTGCGGCACCGACCGGATCGCCGAGGCCGCGGAGCGGTTCCCGGAAGAACCCCTCTTCGTGAACCTCCAGGGCGACGAACCGGAGATCGAGCCCTCGGACATCGATCTGCTCGTCGCGACCCTCGAAGCGGGCGGCGCGGACATGGCGACCCTGGCCGCCCCGCTCGGGTCCCCGGAGGAGTTCCTCGACCCCGCGGTGGTGAAGGTCGTGCTCGATCCGTCCGGGCGCGCCCTCTACTTCAGCCGCGCGCCGATCCCCTTCGACCGCGACGGCTCGGGCGCCGCGCCGCGACTGCGACACGTGGGCATCTACGGCTTCACCGCCGCGGCCCTGCGGCGGTTCGCCGGACTCGGGCCCGCTCCGCTCGAGCTCTGCGAGCGACTCGAGCAGCTGCGGGCCCTCGCCGCGGGGATGAGCATCCGGGTGGCGCTCGTGCGCGAGGCGCCGCCGGGCATCGACACGCGCGAATCCTACGAGGCCTTCGTCCGCCGGGAATCGACCCGGAGAATGGTCTGACATGCCCAAGTACATCTTCACGACCGGCGGCGTGGTCTCCTCTCTCGGGAAGGGACTGACGTCCGCGTCGATCGGGCTCCTTCTCGAAGCGCGCGGCCTCAAGGTTGCCATGCAGAAGCTCGACCCCTACATCAACGTCGATCCGGGGACGATGAACCCGTTCCAGCACGGGGAGGTCTATGTCACCGCGGACGGGGCGGAGACCGATCTCGACCTCGGCCACTACGAGCGCTTCACCCATGCCACGATCAACCGGCACAGCAACTACACCACCGGCCAGATCTACAACGAGGTGATCCGCAAGGAGCGCCGGGGCGACTACCTCGGGGCGTGCATCCAGGTCGTCCCCCACATCACGAACCACATCAAGTCCTGCATCGAGCGGGTCAACGGCCGCGTGGACGTGGTGATCACCGAGATCGGCGGTACCGTGGGCGACATCGAGGGGCTCCCGTTCCTCGAGGCGATCCGGCAAATGGGCCTCGAGAAGGGGCGGGGCAACACGATGTTCGTCCACCTGACCCTGATCCCCTACCTGCGGGCGTCCGGCGAGGTGAAGACCAAGCCCACCCAGCACTCCGTGGCGAAGCTGCGCGAGATCGGCGTCCTGCCCGATGCCTTGATCTGCCGGACCACGGTCCCGCTCAGCCGCGACCACCGCGAGAAGATCAGCCTCTTCTGCAACGTGCCGCCGGAGGCGGTGATCGAGGAGAAGGACGTCGACCACTCGATCTACGAGGTGCCGATCATCCTGCGCAAGGAAGGACTCGACGACCTCATCGTGCGCCACCTCGGCCTCGAGGCCGGGGGCGTCCCGGACCTGTCGGCGTGGGAGAGGATGCTCGACATCGTGATCCGGCCGGACGGCGAGGTGGAGATCGCGGTGGTCGGCAAGTACATGGCCCTCCATGACGCCTACAAATCGGTCTACGAGGCTCTCGCGCACGGCGGCATCGCGAATCGCGTGAGAGTGAAGTTCCGGAAGGTCTCGTCGCAGGACGTGGAAGAGAAGGGGGCCGAATCCCTCCTCTCCGGCGTGCACGGCATCCTCGTACCGGGCGGCTTCGGTATCCGCGGCATCGAGGGGAAGGTGGCGGCCATCCGCCACGCCCGGGAGAAGGGCATTCCGTTCTTCGGGATCTGCCTCGGCATGCAATGCGCCTCGATCGAGGCGGCGCGCAACCTCGCCGGGCTCCCCGACGCGCACTCCACGGAGTTCGCGAAGGACACGCCGCACCCGATCATCTCGCTCCTGGAAGAGCAGCGGACCGTTCGCGACATGGGCGGGACCATGCGGCTCGGCAACTACTCCTGTCACGTGCTCGTGGGGAGCGCCGCGCGCCGCGCGTACGGTGCGGAGGTCGTCCACGAGCGGCACCGGCACCGCTTCGAGTTCAACAACGAATACCGGGATCGGCTCGAGCAGCATGGGTTCGTCGCCACCGGGATCAACGAGGACCACGACCTCGTGGAGATCGTCGAGTACCGCGACCACCCCTGGTTCGTGGGTGTCCAGTTCCACCCCGAGTTCCGATCGAAGCCCACCGCGCCCCATCCGTTGTTCCGGGACTTCATCGCCGCCGCCGTGGCGCGGGCGGGCGGGGAGGCATCGAAATGAGCGAAGGCGCGCGACCCCTGCCGGAACCGGACCTGAGCTTCCTCGCGTGGTCCATCGCCACCGGCGCGATGGTGAGCCTCGGCCTCGCGAAACCGCCGGACGGCGGGGAGGCGAAGGTCGACCTCGGCCTCGCGAAGCACGCGATCGACGTGCTCGCGATGCTCGAGCACAAGACGGAGGGAAACCGCACGGAGGAGGAGACGAAGGTCCTCCGCGGGCTTCTCTACGACCTCCGGATGAGGTATGTGGAGGTCAGTCGGGGGCCGGGGGGGGCGTAGGTCTGGGGGATTCGGGGACGTTGGGGGGATTCGGGGACGTTGGTAACCTGTCAACTTTTCGGGGGAGTTGGGGGTGGGGGGTTACTGGGCTTGGGCGGGAGATCCGGGGACATTGGAAACTTG
>JALOQY010000375.1:4575-5930 GCA_025459285.1 Planctomycetota bacterium
GGGTCGGAGGGGAGGCGGCGGGGCGCTGGGGGAGTGGGCAAGTTTACAAGTTACCAACGTCCCCTCTGCTTCTTCGGGGTGGAGGGTTTGCGGGCGGGGGGTTACTGGGGTTGGGCTGGTGATCCGGGGACGTTGGAAACTTGTCAACTTGCCGGGCGGTGGGGAATGGGGGGGGGGTCGAGGGGACCGGGGCGGAGGGGAGGCGGCGGGGCGCTGGGGGGGTGGGCAAGTTGACAAGTTACCAACGTCCCCTCTGCCCCTCTGCTCCTACATATGGAGGGGAATCGGCATTTATCTCCCATCCGTGGGCACTTTGCGCTTGAAGGCGGTGGGGCGGCGAGTGTAGACTTCCGCGCGGCATGGCCATGGAAGGACGCACGATCATCCACCGGCCGGTCGGTAGAGCCTCTTTCCGGACTCCCCGGGGGCGGCATTGCGCCGCAGGGCGGGAGTGGGCGAACGCCGTCGCGGGCGTGGGACGGCGAGAAGGAGACGGCTACCGTGGTCAAGACTCCCGACGACATCGCGAACCTGTGGCGACAGTACCGGCGAAGGCGTGACGCGGCCACGCGGAACCGCCTCATCGTCCGGTATCTCCCTCTCGTCAAGATGATCGCCGACCAGATCTTCGCGCGGCTCCCCCGGCACGTGGATGTCCGCGATCTCCGGGCCGCCGGCGTCTTCGGGCTCATCAGCGCCGTCGAAGCCTTCGACCACGACCGCGGCATCAAGTTCGAGACCTACTGCTCGGTGCGAGTCCGCGGCTCGGTCATCGACGAACTCCGCGCCCAGGACTGGGTTCCCCGCACGGTGCGCAGCCGCACCCAGAAGTTCAAGGAGGCCGAGAATGCGCTGATGGGCGAACTCGGCCGCGGCGCGACGGACGACGAGGTGGCCCGGCGCCTCGGCGTGGGAGAAGATGCGCTCCGGGACATCGGGAGGGAGTGCGCGTCGCTGAACTTCGTGTCCCTCTCCACGACGGTGGAGGACGGGGAAGGCTCCACCCTCCGACTCGTGGACCTGCTCACCGAGGAGAACCCCGTCGATCCCATGCACCGCCTCGCGCTGGGGGAGGTGGCGTCGCGCGTCAGGCACGTGCTTCCGCAACAGGAGCACGTCATCCTGACGCTCTACTACTACGACGGGCTCACGATGAAGGAGATCGCCGACTTCCTCGATCTCTCGGAATCCAGGATCTGCCAGATCCACACGCAGGCCCTGGACAGACTGCGCGAGGAGCTCGGCGCGGTCATCGCTGAACTCGTCTGACCCCGCCGGCCCCGGGGGTGGCCCCGGGATGTCCGTCGCGAAGCGGGGTGTCGCCTCGCGTCAGCCGAGACGGTGCGGGCGCGCCC
>JALOQY010000376.1 GCA_025459285.1 Planctomycetota bacterium
TCGGTCTCGGAGTCGAAGTGAAGCCGGACCACGTCTGCGTGGACTACGACGTGACCCGGGGAGCGCGCGGCGGCGGGGCGGTGCTCCGCACGACTGTGGTTCTCACCGGAGACTACGGAAGCCATGCCATCGTGCGGGACCTCTCGCAGAAGTCGCTGCCCTGCCGGTTCCTGGAAGCCTGCCCGGTGCTGATGACCGAGGGCGGCGGCACTTCGGGCGCGACGGCGGAGGAGCTGGTCTACATGCGCCGGGCGCCGGAGGAACTCCACAGCGCGCCGACGACCTACGCCGCGAAGCTCTACCCCGGCCGCAACCCGGAGCGGGACGATCCGGACAACGACATCCGGGACAAGCGCCTCCCGATCGGAGTGGCCGCGGAGAAGAAGCTGTCGGGGACGGCGGACGGGAAGTCGATCCGGGTGGTCGTGTTCGGCGACAGCGAGTTCGCCACGTCGCTGGGCCTTCTCGAACGGAGCCCCTATTTCGCGCCCGGGCACGGAACCCTCCTCGCGAACGCGGTCTCCTGGGCCGTGGAACGGGAGGAGCTGATCTCCATCGAGCCGAAGACCCTGGAGACGGAGAAGGTGGCGCTGACCGACCGCGAGAGCCGGCTCGCCAAGGTCATGGGCCTGTTCGCGCTGCCCGCGCTCGTCCTGCTGTTCGGGATCTACGTGGCGTTCAGCCGGAGGAGATAGCCCGATGAACGTGAAACTCACGATCGTTCTGCTCCTGATTCTCGCGGGGCTCACCGTGGTGGTGCTGCTCGGCGACCGCGGCCCGGAGGTCGTGAAGGACGAGGGGCTGCTCTTCCCGCAGTTCGTGGCGGCGGACGTCCGGGGCCTCTCGTGGAGTTCCGGCGGGGTGGAGACCGCGGTGAGTCGCGTGGAGGGGAAACCGGACGAGTGGACGGTGACCGTGGCCGGCCTCGAGGTGCCCGCGGATGCCGACGAGATCGAGGAGGTGCTGAGCGAGGTCGGTCGCTGCAACGTGATGCGGAGGATCCCTGCCGGGGAGGTTGGCGTCGAGGCCCGGGCCGACTACGGGCTCACCCCGGAGACGCGGAAGGTACGGGTCACGATGCGCGGGGCGATCGTGGAGGCGGTTCTCGGGGTCGCGGGGGTCATGCGCGACACCACCTACGCCCGGCGCAGCACGGAGGACGACGTGCTGCTCGTGGACCACGGCCTCGCGGAGGCCATCGCCGACCGGGGGGCGGAGAAGGTGCGGGCGAGGCGGATCCTCGACTGGTCGGTGTACGACACGGACCGGATGAGCGTGGAGCGCGCCGGTGCGACGGATGGGCCGATCCTCGTCGTGGAGCGTTCGGCGGCGGAGCGCGCGATCTTCCTGGCCACGGTGCCGTATCGGGGATTCGTGGACCCGAAGCTCATGGAGTCGGAGCTGCTCCCGGCGGTCCTCCAGCTGGAGGCATCGGAGTTCGCGGCGGACGGGGTGAAGGACGGGGATCTCCCGAAGTATGGCCTCGACGCGCCGCGGTTCGTCGTCGCGGTGACGAAGCGGGAGGGCGGACAGTCCGTGGAGCGCCGGGTGCTGGTCGGGGCGGACGTGCCGGAGAAGGAGGGCATGGTCTACGTGATGGAAAGCGGCCGGCCGTTCGTCTATGCCTGCGTGGGCCAGAAGCTCCTCGGTCACCTCGGCGCGGACCCCGTGAAGTGGCGGGACCGCAACCTGACGCGCCTCGGCTGGAAGCCCGTGGACCGGATCGTTTCGAAGTACGGGGACGTCTCCTTCGAAGCGGAGCGGATGACGGCGGAGTGGAACCTGGTCTCGCCGGAGAAGATGGTCCTCGACGAGCGGGCGGTGGACGACTGGTTCAAGGTCCTCCGCGAGATGGAGGTCGAGGGGTTCATCGACGCGCCCGACGCGGCCGCGCTGGGGCTCGCCGAGCCGAGGGGCGAGATCGTCCTCTACCCCCCCAAGGTGAAGCCCGAGGAGGGCGAGGAGGAGAAGCCCGCCGAGCCGGTGGTCCGCATTCTCGTCGGCGCGGACCGGGACGACGGCCCCGGCGTCTACGCGATGCTCGCGGGCGCCGCCAGCGCCTTCCGCGTGGGGCCGGCGCTTCCGGATCTCATGAAGGACGGCCACCAGCGGCTCCGGAAGAAGGCGGTTCTGGGAGTGGACTTCGGGACGAAGGAAGTGACGTCCCTGCGACGCGCGAAAGCCGGGGAGACGGAGGACCTGACCCGCGTCGAGGGCGTCTGGCCGGAGGGAGTCCGCGGGGCGGCGGTCACGACCGTGGCGAAAGAGGTTCTCGATCTCACCGCCGTGCGCTGGGTGGGGAAGGCGGAGGGACACGAGGAGGAGTACGGCGTCGCGGGTGGGGGGTGGCTCGAGTGCCGGGTGAAGCTGCGGGACCGGGACACCACCGTGGAGACGGAGTACGGCGTCGTGGTGGGTGCGGAGACGGAGGGCGGGCGGTTCGCGCGGGCCATCCGCGAGGGCCGGGCGGAGCCTGACGTGTTCGTGCTGTCACCCGCCGTGCTCGTGAAGCTCGAGGCACCGCTCCGGGAGCCGGAGAAGGTCGTGCCGCCGGACGAGGCCGAGGACCCGCCGCCGCCCGAGGAGCCGGATGGGCCGAAGGATACGGACGACCCGAAGGCCCCGGAGGGTCCCGCGGGCCCCGGCGGGGACGAGGACCCCGGCGATCACGGGGACTGATGTCCGGCCGCTCCGGCGCCGGGAGATCTCCCGGCGGCGGCGGCTCGCTGCTATCCTCGAATCGATGGCCCCAAAGCCCGAGATCCGCCACGTCGCCATCGCGGTGCGGAGCCTCGAGACCGCCCGCGTGGTCTTCGAGGCGCTGCTCGGCGCGAAGCTCTCGGAGCCGGAGACCGGAGCCGGGGATGCCGAGGTGAACCGCCTGATGTGGCGGCGGGGGAAGGGCGCTCCGGTCCTCGAACTGATCGCGCCCGTCGACGAGGACGGGGCGGTGGCGCGCTTCATCCGCAAGCGTGGCGAGGGCATCCACCACGTGACCCTCGCGGTACCTGACCTCGACGCGACCCGGAGGCGGCTGGTGGCGGCGGGGGCCCGGGTGGTGGCGCGACCGTCCTACTACCGCGACGTGGACGGCCGTCCGTTCCGGGAGGTCTTCCTCCATCCGAAGGACGCCCACGGTGTCCTCTTCCACCTCCTGGAGGATGCGTGACGGACCGCCGATACCGGTGGCTCGGCCATGCCGCGGTGCGGATCGACACCGGAGGAGGGCGGATCTACGTGGATCCGTTCCTGCTGCGTCCGAAGGCCTGCCCGCCCGCCGATCTCATCCTCGTCACGAATCCCCGGGCAGGGTTCTTCTCGCCGGAGGACATCGCGGTCGTCCGCCGGCCGGGGACGCGGCTCTTCGGTCCGGCGGAGGTCGTGGCGGAGACACCGGGGGCCGAAGTCCTTCGACCGGGAGACGAGGTGGAGTTTCCCTTCGCCCGCGTGCGCGCCGTGCGCGCGGCGAACGGTGCCGGCTCCTTCTTCCCCCGCGACCGGAACTGGCTCGGCTTCGTGATCGAGGCCGACGGCACGCGCTACTGGCACGCCGGGGCGGGGGATCGGATCCCGGAGATGGCGGGGATCGTGGCGGACGTCGCGTTCCTCCCGGTGAGCGGGCGGTACGTCATGGACGGTGCGGAGGCGGAGGCCGCGGCGCTCGCCGCCGGCGCGACGGTCCGGATTCCCCTCTTCCTGCCCGGGGAGCGATTCCGAGTGCCGGCCGGTTTCACCGGACGGGCGGAGGGGTCCCCGGCAGGATGACGACACGGCGGCCGTCGATGCGGAGGCGGCCCTCCGCGAAGAGGCGGATCGCCTCGGGATAGGCCGCGCACTCCTCGGCGAAGACGCGCGCGGCGACGTCGTCCGGAGTGTCATGGTCGGACACCGGCACCGCCCGCTGGAGGATGATCGGCCCCCGGTCATATTCGTTGTCCGCGAAATGGACCGTGCAGCCGGTGACCTTGACGCCCGAGGCGACCACCGCCTCGTGGACCCGATGGCCGAAGAAGCCCTTGCCGCAGAAGGCGGGGATGAGGGCGGGGTGGATGTTCATGACCCGCCCGAGGTAGCGATCGGGGATCGTCCAGAGGGAGAGGAAGCCACCCATGACGACGAGGTCGGGGGCGAACGAGTCGACGGCCTCCGTCACGGCCGCGGAGAAGGCCGCGCCGTCGGTGAAAGCCTTGCGGGGAACGACCCGGCAGGGCAGTCCCGCGTCATGTGCCAGGTGGATCCCCGGCGCATCGGGCCGGCTGCAGACGACGCCGTTGACGCGGGCGTCGAGCCGTCCTTCACGGATCCGGTCCACGAGGTTCCTCAGGGTGGTGCCGCCGCCGGAGATGAGGACCGCGAGAGAGATGGTCATGATCCGCTCCGAAAGACGGTCCCGAGGCGCGCGCGGAGGTCCGCGGGGTCGAGACCGGGAAACAGCACGCTCTTGTCGGGAGAGTTCGCGCCGCTCGTCACCCGCAGGACGGCGCGCGGCACGCCGAGGGTCCGGGCGAGCAGATCCAGG
>JALOQY010000377.1 GCA_025459285.1 Planctomycetota bacterium
AGGGCGGCGAAGACCAAGAACGCGGCGGCGAGCACCATGATGAGGGCCACCCCGCGGCGGTCGGACCTCCGGATCGCGATCATGGCCGGCCTCCGAGATGCAGGGAACTCTCGAACACGGGCGCGGGGCCCCTTCCGGACCCCCTCATTTCGAGTCGCGCCCGGACGACGCCGTCCCCGGCGGCCGCGAAGCGGGCGGAGGCCACGCGGAGCGCCAGGATCTGCGTCCGCCCGCCCTCGACGCGGAGGAGACGGCCGTCCTCGACGCGGTAGTCGACCCGGCCCGCGGGCCCGGTGAAGGCGAGGCCGCCCCCTTCCGCGGCGGCGTCGGTCGAGCGGAAGGCGTCCTCCTCGAGCCTCGAGAAGGCGCGGGAGGCGGCGTCCGAGGCGGAAAGCCGCTCCGCGTCCCGCCGGGCTCCGACGAGGCTGTCGCGGGCCAGGAGGGCGAGGACCGACGCGAGGCCGGCCAGGAGGCCGGCGGACACCAGGAGTTCGATCAGGCTCGCGAACCCGCGGCGGCGCGCACGCACAGGAAGGTTCATTGCACCATTCCTCTCACGGCGGAAATCGAGGCGAACACCCAGTACTCGAAGAGGCCGACGTGCAGCCCCACGGCGACGACCGACGCCGCGGCCGCGGCCCAGAGCGCCCGCCGAAGCGACCGGATCCGCTCCGTGCGGAGCCCCCCCGCGAGCCCGGCGAAGGCCGCGCGGGGGTCGGCGCCGCGGGCCGAGATCCCGGCCCTCCAGGCGAAGGCGGCGGGGAACCGGCCGGTCCGCTCCAGGGCCTCGTGGAGGGCCTTCCCCTCGTCCGCGTCGCGGGCGGCGGCCCGCAGGGCCTCGGCGTGGACGGGGTTCCACACGGCCGCCGCGGCGGCCCGGAGCGCCTCGGACAGGCGGATCCCGGCCCCCGTGGCCATCCCCAGGACGAGCGCGATCCTCTCGAGGTCCGCGGACCGCTCGAAGCCGCGCAGGACGGGCAGGGCCAGGCGGGCCTTTCCCGCCAGGGCGCGGAAGCCGCCGAAGCGCTCGAGCAGGACCCACGCGGCCAGGACCAGGGCGACGCCCAGCGGAATCCACCCGAGGGCGATCCTCGACTCCCAGGCGAGGAACCGGCCCAGCTCCAGGCATCGAGCCGCGGCGGGCCCGGAGAGGCTCGACGCCTCGAAGATCTCCGCGAAGCGGGGCTGGATGGAGGCGGGCATCAGCCCGCTCAGCGCGAAGCCGAGCAGGAGCGGATACCACAGGAAGTGCGCCCATTGGCCGCGGGCGCGGAGGTCGTCCCAGGCCCACCGGGCGGCGCCGGAGAGAGCCTCGGCCAGGTTCCCGGTCTTCTCGCCGGCGGCGATGAGGAGCGGCGCCGGAGCCGGGAACAGGCGCGGTTCGCCCGCGGCCGCCTCGGACAGCGTCCGCCCCTCCTCGAGGCGCTTCGCGACGCGCTCGGCGGCGCGCGCGTCGCGTTTCCACCGCCGCGACGCGAAGGCCCGGAGCACGCGCGGGAGGGGGACGCCCAGGCGCGAGGCGACCGCGAGCTCCTCGCACAGGACGGCGGCGTTGCGGCGGCGGAGGAAGACGCGGGGCCGGAACAGCAGGAACAGCGCCAGGGCCGCGGCGGCGGAGAACAGGAGGATCGTGGGCACGTCTTCTCCTCCCGCGGGGGCGCGACCGGCGCGCCCCCGCGTCGGGCTAGAACATGATCTTCGAGATCACGTTCAGGGTCATGAAATACACGGAGAACAGGCCGAAGAGGACCGCGAAGACCGCGAGCCCGGCGGCGATCTGGAACGCCGGGAGGAGCACGGACTTGAGGAAGGCCATGCCGGCCTCCCAGCGCTCCCGGTAGAGGCGAGCCAGGGCGCCCAGGGTTTCCGCGAGTCCTCCCGAGACCTCCCCGGCCGCGAGCAGGCTGGAGAGGCCCGCGGGGAAGGCCCGGGGCTCGCCGATGGCGCCGGAGAGCGACGCGCCCTCGGCGACGCGCTTCCCGACCGCCGCCGCCTCCGCTTCGGCCGGGGTGCCTTGGAGCGCCTCGCGGGCCATCTCGAGGGCGCGCGGGAGGGGGATCCCCGCGCGGACCGCGCCGTGCAGGGCCTGGAGGAACGAGGACGCGAGCCCGGCCTTCAAGAACCGGCAGAACACCGGCACGATCAGCCCGATCCGCCAGAGCGCCAGGCGGAACCCGGCCAGCCGCGGGAAGAGCATCACCGCCGCCAACCCGGCCGCGAAGACGGCGGCCAGCGCGCAGAGGACGAGGAAGGTGTTCCGGTGCGCCGCCAGCGCCGCCACCCGGATCCCGGGGGAATGGAGAGGTTTCCCCGTCTTGGGGTCCGTGAACGCGGTGCTCTCCAGGACGGAGGCGTCGTCCATCATGCCGCCGAGGGCGACGAAGCGGATGAGGACCAAGAACACGAAGCAGCCGAGGAGGATGAAGAGCGGGTAGAGCGCCGCGCCGAGGAGGTCCCGGCGGAACCGGCCGTGGAACTCGGCGTCGTCCGCCTCGCGGCGGAGCACTTCCGCGAGGTTCCCCCCCTCCGCGCCCGCCCGGACGAGGGCGACGTACGCCGCGGGGAAGTCGGCGGGCCGCTTCGCGAGCGCGTCGTGGAGCGGCGTCCCCGCCTCCACCTCGCGGCGAACCGCCTCGAGCGCCTCGCGCGCCGAGGGCTTGCCGAGGTCCCGCGCCGCGGCCCCGATCGCCGGGCCCAGCGGGACGCCGGCGTCGACCGCGCCGGCGAGGTCGCGGTTGAAGAGGCTCAAGTCGGACCAGGAAAGGCTCATCGCGTTCCTCCTTGCTCGACGAGGGTGACGAGTTCGATCTTCCGCGGGCCGCCCCGGGCTCCCTTCCAGGACAGGACGACCGTGGCCTTGGACAGGCCGGGCTCCCACGCCTCCCAGCGCACGTTCGCGGCCGCCTCGGGGAGGCGGCCGGCGGTTTCCGCCGGCAGCGGGAGCGGGCGGGTCTCGGACCCGGCGGGGGCGTCCGGGCGGGCGCGGAGCTCGGCCAGCAGGCCCCGGGCGACCGCCAGGGCGACGGTCTCCTGCTCGTTCTGACGGACGCCCTTGTGGATGCCGAGGGCGAGAACCGCGGCCGCCCCGAGCAGGACGGCGAGGCAGCCGGTCGCGGCGGCGAACTCGAGAACGGTGAACCCGGACCGCCCGCGTGCGCGACGTTTCATGGCCGTTCTCCCCTCCATCCGAATTCCGCTCCGGAATCAATCCCTTCCGAACACGCGCTCGACCTCCTCCCGGTCGGTGGCCCCTTCCGCCACGAGGGCTTCCGCGGCCGCGCGCGGCCCCGCCCCCCCGGCGGCGCGGGCGAGGGACTCCTCGTCGCCCCGCGCGAGGAGCGCCTCGCGGAACGCCGGCCCCGGCACCAGGAGGTCCGCCGCGGGCCGGCGGCCGCGGTAGCCGGTCCCGAAGCAGGACGCGCAGCCCGAGCGGCGGCTCCCCCCGCCGGCCTCGGCGGTTTTACACGCGGGGCACAGGGTGCGCAAGAGCCGCTGGCTCAGCACGACCGGGGAGGCGGAGGAGAGGAGGTGGGGCTCGATCCCCATCTCGAGGAGGCGCTGGAACACGCCCGCCGCGGTCCCCGCGTGGACCGTGGAGAGCACCAGGTGGCCGGTGAAGGCCGCCTCGACGGCGATGCGGGCCGTCTCGGGGTCGCGGATCTCGCCGACGAGGATCACCTCCGGGTCCTGGCGCATCAGCGAGCGGAGGCAGAGCTGGAACGTGAGCCCCGCGTCCGCGTTCACCTGCGTCTGGGTCGCGCCCGCGATCTCGAACTCCACGGGGTCCTCGACGGTCACCACCTGCCGCGTTCCGCCGGAGCGCCGGAGGATCTCGCGGACGACGGCGTAGATCGTCGTGGTCTTTCCGCTCCCCGCCGGGCCCGTGAGGAGAAGCAGCCCCTGGGCGCGCGAGGCCAGCTCCTTCAGGACGGAGAGGACGCCCGCGGGGAGCCCCAGGCGGTCGAGGTCGAAGCCGGCGCTGTCGCGGCGGAAGAAGCGCACGACGGCCTTCTCGCCGCGGACCGTCGGAAAGACGGAGACGCGCAGGTCCGCGCCGCCCGGGGCCGCCGCGGCGGGGATCCGGCCTTCCTGGGGGACGTCCGTGCGGTAGGTGGGGAGGTCGGCGAGGACCTTCAGGCGTCCGACCACGCGCTCCCGGAACCCGTCCGGGACCTCCCCGGCGTCGTGGAGAAGGCCGTCGAGGCGGAACCGCAGGCGCAGGCGGTCGGGGCCGGGCTCGAAGTGGACGTCCGAGGCGCCGGCGCGCGCGGCTTCCTCGAGGATCGTCTCGACGGCGGCGGCGACAGGGCGCTCTCCGTCGGACAAGGCCCCGAGGACTCTCTCGGTCAGGGATTTCGCCACGGGGATGTTCTGCCACCCGGGCAGGGGAAACGCAAGCGCGAGGCGGAGCGACCCGGGGTGAGCGAGCGCAACGAGTCGAACCGATCGAACCCGTCGAACCATGAGCCTCGGGCCCGCTTGACGGTTACCCCCGCCTGCAGGCAGGCCGCGGTCGGAGCTGCCCTCGAAGCCGCGGCGGCGGGTGGAGACCCCGTTGCGTTCCTCGTCGGCCCAGCTTCCCCCGCGGTTGGAGTGCGCGGCCGCGGCCGCGGCGTGGACGGGGTTCGCGGTCCAGCGGTTCTCCACGGCCGCGGCCGCGAGGCGGGAGAGGAAGCCCTCGTCGAAGGCGTCGAGGCACCACTCGGAGACGTTGCCGGCCATGTGGAAGGCGCCGACCGGCGAGGCCCCCCGGGGCAGCGAGCACACGGCGCCCGGCGTGCCGGCCGCCTCGTCCTCCAGCCCGAAGCGGCAGAACGCGGGCTCCGGGGGCTCGTCCCCCCACGGCCAGCGGTGCTTCTTGCGTCCGAGGACGTCGGCGCTCGCGGCCTTCTCCCACTGGGCCTCGGTCGGCAGGCGCCTCCCCGCCCAGCGCGCGTACGCCCAGGCGTCGAACCAGTCCACGCCGACGACCGGGAGCTCCGGATGGTTCCAGCGGACCTCCTTCCAGAACCTCGGCGCGTGGTCCTTCCCCTTCGGCTCGCCGGGGTGGCAGAACCGGTGCGGGTCCTCGGCTTTCCCCATCCACTCGAGGAACGCGGCGTACTGCCGGTTCGAGACCTCGTACTTGTCGAGGAAATACCCCCCGAGCCACGTCATGACCTGAGGGCGGTCGGAGGTCTTGCCGCGCCAGTCGTCGCTGCCCATCGGGAAGAACCCCTTGGGGACGTAGACCATCACGGCGCCGTCGGCCGCGCACTCGTATTCGCCGATCCTCTCGCCGCGCCGCAGGCCCGCGGGGAGGGGCCCGTCGTACCCGATGCCCTGGTTGTCCGCGGCGGGCCAGGCGAAGGAGCGCACCCTCTCCTCCACCCGCGCCCGGTACCAGCCCTGCGGGTACCGGGACAGGTACTCGGCGCACCCCTTGACGCCCTCCGCGGTGGCCAGGAAGAGGCGGCGCTCGTCCTCCGCGGCCCGGGCCCGCTCCCGGACGCGCTCCGCGTTGGGCCCGCCGCTGAACTCGCCGGCGTAGGCCTTCTCCGCGGCGAGGGCCGCGTCGGGGTCGCGCTGTCCCGCGACGGCCTCCGCCGCCGCCGTCTCGCGGGCGAGGAGCGCCTCGAGCTCCGCCCGGACGTCCGCGGCCCAGGAGCCGGAGGGGAACTTCTCGAGGTAGTCCCTCGCGTAGGCGACCTTGCGCCAGAAGACCGGCTCCTGGCGGAGGCTCGCGTGCAGGATCTCGTCGGCGTTGAGGGCGCCGAGTTCCGCCCGGACGCCGTCCGCGCGGGGGGAGCCGGGGTGCCGCTCGAGGAAGTCGCGGCAGGCCTGCTTCCGCGCCTCGAAGTCGGCGGCCGCGGCGATGCGCCGGAACGCCTCGTCCTCGATCTCGCGCCGGATCGCCGCCTCGATCTCCGCCGCGTCCTCGCGGAACCAGCCGAGGGGATAAGAGCGGTCCCCGTACCGGGCGCGGTAGGACGCGCAGGCGCGGAGGCGGTCCTCGCGCGCGCCCCCCTCCCGGCACTTCTGGATGGCCTCCGCCTCGGCCTCGAGCTCGGCGAGGACGGACCGGCAGCGGGCGGCGTTGCGCCCCTTGGGGAATCGATCCAGGAAGCCCCGGTGGATCTCCGCGGCCCCCGCCGCCGTCGACCCGCGGGGGAGAGCGGCCCAGGCCTCCGCCTCGGCCGCGGCGAGGCGGGCGAACTCCACGCTGACGAGGGTCGTCTCGCCCTTCCTCACCCGGGCGGGCACGGCGTACGTGATCCCGCCGGGATCGGTGACCTCGACGACGCGGTCGCCCGCCTCGGCCTTGTCGATCTTGCAGGGCGTCGTGCCGGCGAAGGCGCCGGCGTACACGACCGCGAGCTTCTCCTCCGAGGCGGACACCACGAAGATTTCCCCGAACTCCCCGGCGCGGAGGGTTTCCCGGATCTCCTGCCGGGCGCCCTCGGCCCACTCGATCGTCCGGGTCACGGGGAAGTACCCCTCGAGGTCGATCGCGATCATGCGCCGGCCGGCCGCGATCCCCTCGATCGCGCAGGGCGA
>JALOQY010000378.1 GCA_025459285.1 Planctomycetota bacterium
TCACGCTGCCGGACAGGCTCTGGGCGAAGAAGGTCCACGGCAGGAGCCCGCAGTAGGCGAAGACCGCATAGGGGATGGGCTGACCCGAGGCCGACACGCCGTCGAGCTTCACCGGCGCGAGGCGGCCGAAGACGAACGTGAAGACCAGCATCATGGAGACGGGGACGAAGACCGCCCAGGCGATGCCGAGGAGGGACTGCTTGTAGCGGACGCGGACCTCCTTGCCCGCGAGGTTCAGCAGGAGTTCCCGGCAGCGCCAGAGGTCCCGCCCGAGGCGGACCGGCGCGAGCGCCAGTTCCCGGAGAACCCCGCCTTCGCCCAAGCCTTCCTCCCGTCCCCGCCGGGGCCGCGCCCACCGCGCCCGCCGGAGGACCGCAAACCCCAGACCTTAGCGGCATCGCCGGGCGCGGGGCAAGGGGATTGCCGGGCGGAAGCCGCCGGGTCCGCGCTCTTCGACGGCCCGCTCAGATCCTCCGGACGAAGCGGAAGGCGTCCTCGTAGCCCTGACGAAACCGGGCCGGGTCGAATTCGCGGATCGCTCCATCGTAGCCCGCGCGGCCGTCCGCTTCCGCGCCGGACAGCAACCGCCGGAGGAGCACCGAGAGGCTCCCGGCATCTCCGGGTGGGAACGACGCGCCAATGCCGTAACGGCGCAGCACGGTCTCGAGTCCGATCGCGCCCGCAGCGTAGAAGACCGCCCTTCGCAGGCACATCGCCTCCGCGACGGCGAAGGAGAAACCGTCCATGTGGGAGGAGTGGATGAGAGCGGTGGCGCCGGCCAGGGCGGGAAAGGGGTTGAGAAGACGGCCCGCCAGGGTCACGCGGTCGGCCACGCCGAGACGTTCCGCCTCGCGGCGGATTTCTCCCTCGAGCGGACCGTCTCCGACATACAGGAGACCGGGGACGGATCCGGGTTCCCTCCCGGCCTCGTGTGCCAGGGCGGAGTATGCTCGCAGAGGAGTCAGAGGGTCCTTCCTCGCGGTCAACCCCCCGAGGACGAGGAAATAGGGGGGCGGGATCGGCGGAGGCCCCTCGGCACTCCGCTTCCGCACTCCCTCGCACGACACCATGTTCCCGGTGGTACGCACGGTGCCCGCGGGTCGGTGCGCCACCCGCGCGAGGTCGCGGGAGGCGAGTTCGCTCGGCGTGACGATCAGGTCCGGCATCCGCAGGAGAGCGGGCGCCAGGTGCGGTTCGAACGGCACCACGCGCTGGTTGGCGAGGTACCAGGAGAGCACGCTGCCGACCCGGCCGACGAGCGGCACGCTCAGCAGGCCGATGAGCTTCAACAGACACGCCGCGTACAATTCGCGACGACCGTCGCAGAGCAGACAGTCGACACGCAGCTTCGACACCCACCGGCCGATCTGCCCCGGGACGTAGAACTTCCAGACCAGCTTCCGCAGCGGCCCGCGCAGCCAGCGCCGGACGGGCCGCCGCCCGAGGTGAACGGAGACGTCCGGCGGCACGCGCCGGATCACTTCCGGGTGCGCGCCCTCCAGGAGCCCGACGGTCAGACGCACCGTCGACCGGTCGTGGTTCTCCGCGAAGTCGAGCAGGACCCTTGACCCCCCGTCGATCCCGAGGTACCGCCAGACCCAGAGCACGTGCATGGGGCGGGGCACTGGAGGCGCAACCTCTCCTTGGGTACCGGGTGACCACCGCGGGAAGACCAGCCCGAGGAGACACTGCCTTCGGCAGCGCGTCGCCGGGCACCTGAACTTAGCGGCATCGCCGGGCGCGGGGCAAGAGGAATGCCGCGTGCGGCGGCTCAGCGCGCGCAGGTTTCGGCGCGGCCGCCGTCCACCGGGAAGCAGCCGCCGGTGATCCAGGCGGCGCGCGGGGAGGCGAGGAAGAGGATCAGGTCCGCCACCTCTTCCGGCTGGCCGGCGCGGCCGAGAGGGTGCGTCTCCCGGCATCGCTCGAGGAACTTCGCGTAGGCCGCCTCGTCCATGCCCCCCGCCCGGTGGAGGTTCGTGACCACCACCCCCGGGTTCACCGCGTTCACGCGGACGCCCTTCGGCGCCAGCTCCAGCGCCACGCAGCGGGTGAACTGGTCCACCGCCGCCTTGCTGACACAGTAGGCGAGGAGGCCGGGGAAGGCCCGCGTGCCGGTCACGCTCGACACGTTCACGACCGCCCCCTTCCCCGCCACGAGGTGCGGGGTCGCCGCCCGGGTGAGGAGGAACAGGGACCGCAGGTTCACGTTCATCATGTGGTCGAAGTCCACGGGCGACGTCGTCTCGATGGAGCCGCCGCCGATGATCCCCGCGGCGTTCACGAGGACGTCGAGGCCGCCGAACCGCGCCACGGTCTCGCGCACGGCGAGATCGCACTCCGCCTCGAGCGACAGGTCCGCGGCAACGACCTCGGCGCGCCCACCCCTGGCGGCGATGCGGGCCGCGACCTCGGAAAGCTCCTTCTCCCGCCGCGCCACGAGGGCGACCGCCGCGCCTTCCGCCGAGAGCTTCTCCGCCGTCGCCCGTCCGATCCCGCTCGACGCCCCCGTCACGAGGGCCACGCGCCCGCTGAACTCCGCCATGGTGAAGCCTCCTTTGCGCCCACTGTACCGGAGCGACGGCCGAACCGCTTTCGGAACCCGGGAAGATTGACCCTGGGTCATTCTTCCCGCCCTGGCCGTTCCGCGAACGGAAGGCGGTGCGGGCCACGCCAGGAACTCCGCCCGGACACGCCCGGGTCTGCGGCCGGCCACCGGGAGGACGAGCGACCGGGCGCAGGCGCCGCGCGCGCCGAGGCCGGCGAATGTCGGGATCCGACTGCCGGCCGGCCCTCAGTACGTCCGGCGGTCCGTCCGCTCGCGCCAGGCGCGGAAGGCCGCGAGAGCCTCGGCACGCATGTGGCGCACGAAGGGAATGACCCGGCGCTCCGCTGGCCGGGCGATCTCCCCGTAGATCGCGTGGTCGTCGAACCCCGCATCCGCGGCGTCCCGCGAGGTCGCTGCGAACAGCACCCGATCCGGTCGGGCCCAGTAGATCGCCCCGAGGCACATGGGACAAGGCTCGCAGGTCGCGTAGAGTTCGCACCCGGTGAGACGGAAGTCCCGAAGGATGCGGCATGCTTCGCGGATCGCGAGGACCTCGGCATGGGCCGTGGGGTCGTTCGCCGACGTCACGAGGTTCACGGCACGCGCGATCACGACGGAGTCCCGTACCACCAGCGCGGCGAAGGGCCCGCCCCGGCCCGAGCGGGCGTTCTCCACCGCCAGGGCAATCGCCTCCGCCATGAAGGGGTCGGCCACGCGATCCATGCGGCGGCAATCGTACCGCACCGGGACGCCGGAGGGAATCGCCAAGTCCGCGTCTCGGGTGCCTCTTCGCCCGCCGGCCCGGCGGCCTATAATCGAGGGTTCCGCGGAAAGATACGAAACGATGTCCTCCACCCAGAACCCCAACGACCACCCGCCGGCCGGCAACCGACCGGACGACGACGGCGACAAGACGATCATCCTGAACGCGAGGGAACTCCTCGAGTACCAGGAGCAGATGCGGCAGGACAAGCGGAAGGTGGGCTCGCTGCTGGTCATCGACGGCACGCAGGCCGACCTCGGCCACCATGCCGCCGTGGACGCGGAAGTCGTGATCGGCCGGGAGCCGGGCGGGCTTTCGCTCCGGGACCGCAAGTGCTCGCGCCGCCACGCCGCCGTGGCCCGGCGCGGCGATCTCTACGTCGTCCGCGACATCGGCTCCACGAACGGCACGCTCCTGAACGGCGTCACGCTCACGGGGGAGCAGCCCCTGCGCGACGGCGACCGCATCGTCATCGGACAGACCGTCATCAAGTTCACGATCGTGGACGACGCGGAGGTCGGCTACCTCCGGCAGGTGGAGCAGCTCGTCCTCACCGACGACCTGACCGGTCTGATGGCCAAGCACCGCTTCGACGCGGCCCTCGCGGATGCCATCGAGAGCACGATCGCCGCGGGCCAACCGCTCTGCGCCATCATGATGGACATGGACGGCCTCAAGGCGATCAATGACCGCCACGGCCACCAGGTGGGCGCGTTCACGATCGGCCGGGTCGGCGTGCTCATCGGGAGGATCCTCGCCAGCCGCGGTGAGGCCTGCCGTTTCGGGGGCGACGAGTTCTCGGCCTTCGTCCCGCGGGCCGGTCTTGCCGCGGCGATGGAGATCTCCGAGCACATCCGCCGCGAGGTGGAAGCCATGGACGTCGTCTACGGCCCGGTGACCGTGAAGGCGCGGATCAGCATAGGCGTCGCCGAGCGCCCGGAGGACGTGACCGACGTGGACCGCCTCCTCGCCCTCGCCGACCAGGCCCTCTACCGGGCCAAGGCGAAGGGGCGGAACCGGGTGAGCGACTAGTGCCGCGCCTCGAAAGTTCCGAGCCACCCCCGCGAGGAATTTCGTCGCGTGGCAAGGAGCGACGAGGAGGGACGCCGCCGAAGCCGCGCCCGGCGCGGCTTCGGTCGCGCAGCGACCATGCGGCGAAAGGCCCGCGGCGGTGGCCGGAGATCCACCT
>JALOQY010000060.1 GCA_025459285.1 Planctomycetota bacterium
GAGCCGCGCCGGGGTCAGCCGCGAGTGGCGCTAGGAGAGACGAGGAGTCGACCTTACGGAGTCGGTCGGTGACGAGGAGCGACGACGCGCCGCGAAGCGGATCACCCCGGCCCGTAGGGTTGTCGGCCCCGGCGCGGGCGTCGGTCCCGGCCACCGAACACCTCTCCGGCCGCGCCGGGGCCGACAACGAGGCCGCGCGGGATTATTGCTCACGCTCTCAAGGCAGGAACGGGATCCGGTTCGCGAGGGTGATCTCCCGTCTCGTCACCCGGGCCCGGAACGCGATGGCCTCCACGCCCGCCGCCAGCGCGGCATCGAGGTGTCGGCCATACGCCGGGTCGATGGACCGGGCCGGAGCGGCCCGGTCGCAGTCGCCACGGTTCACCACGTAGAGCATCACCGCGCGGTCGCCGGCCCTCGCCCGCTTCGCGAGTTCGTCGAGATGCGCCGCGCCGCGGGTGGTGACGGAATCCGGGAACCGCGCAAGGCGCCCATCGGCGAGCGTGACGTTCTTGACTTCCACCCAGCAGGGCCTCTCTCCCCCCGTGAGCAGGAAGTCCGCGCGGCGCTTTCCGCCAATCGGGGCCTCGGGGTGGATCGACCCGTGGCCGGCGAGTTCAGGGATGTGGCCCCCGTGCAGGGCTTCCTCCACGACACGGTTCGTCCGGAGCGTGTTGACACCGACCCAGGTGCGGCCCACCCGGACGAGTTCCAGCGTGAAGGCGAGCTTTCGGGCGGGGTTCTCCGAGCGGGACAGCAGGACGGGGACGAGGGGTGGCAGACAGCCCCGCATGCTGCCGGGGTTCGCGCAATGGGCGACGACCTCCTCGCCGCTTGCGAGCCTCGCGGCGACGAAGAACCGCTGCCAGCGGCGGAGGAAGGTCCCCGGGAACAGGGGTGGGAGGCGCATGGGGTGGGAGTACTGTACACCCGCCGGATCGCCGTGGCGCTCGCAGATTTCGCGGGAACGAGCGCCGGAGGCGGCGACGCGGGCAGGCCGCGAAGCGGCCGGTGGGGAGAGGATCCGCCTCCCCGCAGGGATGAAACAGCGCGGCCGTGCCCGCGCGGTGTACCCGGAAACGCACAACCCCCGGAGGTCCGGCCTCCGGGGGTTGCGTCGGGTCGAGCTTTGGGTGACCGGGCCACCTCGCGCCACCGAGGCCCCTGGCTTTGCGTCCCCGCCTCGCGACGGGTTTGCCGTTTACCGTGCTCCACGAGAGAGAGAGCGAGAGAGAAGAGTCTTGTTCAACCCTTCGTACGCATAATACTGTACGACGCTAGGTATGTCAACCCCGATTTCCGGTTTTTTCCGGGAAGGCTCTCCAGGCACTCCCGGCGGAAGGGCTACGCGCCCTTCTTCTCGCGGATCGCCTTCGCCAGCGCGGGCAGGACTTCGAAGACGTCCCCCACGATCCCGTAGTCGGCGACCTTGAAGATCGGCGCCTCGGGATCCTTGTTCACCGCCACGATGCACTTGGCGGAAGACATCCCGGCGAGGTGCTGGATGGCCCCGGATATGCCGCAGGCGACGTACAGCTTGGGGGAGACCGTCTTCCCGGTCTGGCCCACCTGCTCGGCGTGGGGCCGCCAGCCCGCGTCCACCACCGCCCGGCTCGCGCCCACCTCGCCGCCGAGGGCCGCCGCGAGGTCCTCCACGAGGTGGAAGTGCTCGGGCCCCTTCATCCCCCGGCCGCCGGACACGATGATGTCGGCCTCCGTGAGATCCACCTTCCGGACCTCCGGGGCCATGATCGCGGTGACCACGGCGCGGATCCGGTCGCCGGAGAGGTCCACCGCGACGGGGACGACCTCGGCGGTCCCGCCGTTCTCCGCGGCCGGCTCGAAGATGTTCGGCCGGAGCGACAGGACGACCGGACAGGAGGCCGGTTCCGCGAGCGCGCGGACCTTGCCGGCGTAAACCGGCCGCCGGGCGGCGAGCTTCCCGCCGGTCACCGAGAAGTCCACGGCATCGGTGATGATGCCGCAGCCGAGCCTCGCGGCGAGGGCCGGGCCGAGGTCCTTGCCCATGGCGGAGGATGCGAGGAGCAGGATCGCCGGGTCCGCGACCGCCGCGGCGGCGGCCAGGGCGAGGGAGTAGCCGTCCGACGAGTACCGTTCGAGAGCCGGGTCCGAGGCGGTGAGGACCTTCGTCACGCCGTGCCGACCGAGCGTCGCCGCGGCCTCTCCGGGGCCGGCGCCGATGACGAACATGGAGAACGGGCCACCGAGGCCTTCCGCGAGCTTCCGTCCGGCGGAGGCCATCTCGAAGGCGCTCTTCTTCAGTTTCCCGCCCACCGATTCGGCGAATGCGAGCACACCGCTGGCCATGGGGACTCCTTTTCAGATCAGCTTCTGCTCTTCCGAGAGCGCCTTCACGAGCGCGGGCACCGCCTCCGGTCCCGTCCCGACGATCCGACCGGCCTTCCGCTCCGGCGGGGGTTCCAGCGCGAGGATCCGCACCTTCGGCTCCGCCGCCGCCCCGGGCTTCTCGGCGATGGTCTTCTTCTTCGCCATCATGATGCCCTTGAGCGACGTGTAGCGCGGCTCGGCAAGTCCCTTCTGGACCGACACCACCGCGGGGAGCTTCACCGAGACGACCTCCTCCGCGCCTTCCACCTCCCGGTGGAGGGTCAGCGCCGTCCCGTCGAGGACGAACTTCGTCACCAGCGTGACGCACGGGAGGCCGAGCCGGGCGGCGAGCAGATGGGGGACGGCCCCGTCGTCGGTGTCCACGGCCTTCCAACCGCACAGGATGAGATCCGGCTTCACCTCCGAAAGCGCCGCCGCGAGCGCCGCGGCGCTGGCCGCCGCGTCGCGCTCCCCCGCGCCGTCGATCAGGAGGATCCCCTCGTCGGCGCCCATGGCGAGGGCGGTGCGGATCTCCTTCGTGGCGTCCTTCGTGCCGAGGCACAGGACGGCGACCGAGTGGCCGCCCCCGGCCTCCTTCACGCGGAGCGCCTGTTCCAGCGCGATCTCGTCGTAAGGGTTGATGACGAACTCCACGCCCGCGGGGTCGATCCGCTTCCCGTCCCCCGCCACCCGGATCTTCGCGGCGGTGTCGGGGACCCGCTTCAGGAGGGTCAGGATCTTCATCGGGTTATCTCCGGAACATGAGCCGGCGGCAGTCTAGGGGGGTGCCGCCCCCGCCCTAAGGAAAACAACGCCCCGGCGGCCGGAGGGGGCCGGCCGGCCCGGCCCGGCCTTGCGACCCCTCGCCGTGGCCGGCGGCCAGCAGCCCGTCGGCGTAAGCCCACATGCGCGCGGAGGCCCCTCGGCGACGGGCTGCTAGCCGATGCCGGGCATCTGGAACTTCTCGCCGAGGTAGATCTTCCGCACCAGCTCGTCCTCGATCAGCTCGGTACTCGTGCCGTGCCGGAGGATCCGCCCCTGGTAGATGATGTAGGAGCGGTCGGTCACGCTCAGCGTCTCCCGGACGTTGTGGTCGGTCAGGAGGACGCCGATGCCCTTGTTCCGGAGCTTGAGGACGATCTCCTGGACCTCCGCCACGGCGATGGGGTCGATCCCCGAGAACGGTTCGTCGAGGAGGATGAGCGCGGGGCGGGTGACCAGGGTACGGGTGATCTCGAGCCTCCGGCGCTCGCCGCCGGAGAGCACGCCCGCCGGCGACTTGCGGAGGCGGGTGAGCCCGAGCTCGCCGAGCAGCTCCTCGAGCAGGCGGCCCCACTCCTTCCGCTCCGTCCGCCGTGTCTCGAGGACCGCCATGATGTTGTCCTCCACGGAGAGGCCGCGGAAGACGGACGCCTCCTGCGCCAGGTAGCCCATGCCGAGCCGGGCCCGGCGGTGCATGGGGGCGTGGGTGACGTCGGTGCCCTTGAACCGCACGACCCCGTCGTCCGGCCGGAGCATCCCCACCGTCATGCGGAAGCTCGTGGTCTTGCCCGCGCCGTTGGGGCCGAGGAGGCCGACGATCTCCCCGGGCTCCACCCGGAAGGAGACGTCGTCCACCGCCTTGCGGCGCCGGAACGACTTCGTCAGGCTTTCGACCTCGAGCAGGACCATCGGGTCACCGGATGAAGCCGAGACGGAACTGGTCCTTCGCCGCCTTCTTCGAATGGAGCGGCCAGAACTTGAGCGGCCAGAAGATGAAGAACGCCCGTCCCACCATGTTCTTCGCGGGCACGAAGGGGGCCATCTCCGAGCGCTCCCGTTCGACGGAGTCCTCCTTGATCGTCCGCACGATCCCCTCGTGGTCCGTGAAGACGAGGGTCCCCGGCTCCGGGCCGGCGCGGGGGCGGGTCTCCGCCTCCGAGTCGTCGTACCGGAAGGTCGTGCCGTCCTTCATCTCGTAGATCCGCACTCCCCACACGCGGCTGTCCTTGCTGTTGCGCGAGTTGTCCCCGAGCATGAAGTACGAGTCCGGGGGAATGACGATCCCGTCGCCGCGGCCCTTCCGCTCGTAGTGGATGTCGCGGGAGAGAGTGGGCTTCGAGAAGCGCGCCGACGCCATCGCCACGCCGAAGCCGACCTGGTCCGCGGAGTGGTCGGCCTCCCCCGATCCCTCGTACTCGAATCGGAACCGGGTCCCGCCGACGTCGATCACGATGGTGTCGTCCACGTTGGCGAAGGAGACGTCCGTGTCGCGATCCGGAGGGAGGAAGAGCCCGGGGAGCGGGATCCGCTCGTCGCCCCGGGACAGCCGGGACTCGCCCGCTCCCACCGAGAGCACGAGGTCGTTCGTCACCCGGCCTTCCACGATCCGGAGGATCACCTCGCCGCCGGGTGCGAGCGGCCGCACGGTGACCTCGATCCGGACGTCGCCGACGTCGTAGCGCCCGTCGCCCTCCCCGGCCCACGGGTAGGCGTCCCGGACCCGGGGGCCGTAAAACGTCAGCGTGGTGTCCGAGGGGGAGGAGGCCTCGAAGTCGCCTTCCTCGAGCCGCTTCCAGAGGAGCCTCGGGACATGCCAGCGCCCCGCCGCCTCCCGCCGGCTCTCCCCGTCCGCGGGGCAGACCGGGAAGAAGAGGACCTCCTGCACGTCGTCCGGCTTGCGGGCGATCTTCCCGTCGACCCAGATGTCACCGTCGCGGATCTCGAGTTCCTCTCCGGGGAGGCCGATCAGCCGCTTGATGTAGTTCCGGCCCGCGTTCAGCGGGTACTTGAAGACGACGACGTCGAACCGGCGGTAGCCCCCGAGCATCGGGCCGATCTTGTCCACGAGGATCCGGTCGCCCGAGAGGCCCCGGCGCTCGCCGAACAGGGTGGGAGCCATCGATTCCGTGGGGATCTTGAACGCCTCCACGGCGAACTGGCGGATCACGAGCGCCATCACCACGGCGATGGCGATCGCCTCCAGGTTGTCCTTGAGCCAGCGCTGGTTGATCATGGATGTATCAGACGGGGTTCGAGGAAGGCCCGGAAGGCCCGGAGCGCGCGGCCCCGGTGGCTCACGCCGGCCTTCTCTTCCGGGGTGGCCTCGGCGAAGGTCTTCGACAACTCCGGGCTGAAGAACAGGGGGTCGTAACCGAAACCGTTCCGGCCGCGGGGCTCGGGCAGGAGGTATCCGGCCGCTTCCCCCCGGGAGAGGTTCAGGACCTCGCCGTCCGGAGCGGCGAACGCCACGACGCAGACGAACCGCGCCGCGGGGCGATGGAGGCGCAGGCGCGCGATCTCCCCGCGGAGCCGGAGGTTGTTCGCGGCGTCCGTCCCTTCCGGCGAGTAGCGGGCCGAGCGGACGCCGGGAGCGCCGTCGAGGGCCGGGACCTCCAGTCCGGAATCGTCGGCGAGGGCGTCAAGACCGGTGGCGCGCGCCGTTTCGCGGGCCTTGGCGGCGGCGTTCTCCTCGAACGTCGCGCCGTCCTCCGGCACCTCCGGCGCACCGGCCTCCGAGGCGAGCAGGAGTTCCACCGGCAGGCCGGCGAGGAGCGCGCCGAGTTCGCGCAGCTTCCCCGGGTTGCGGCTCGCGAGGACGATCCGGAGGGTCACGCCTTCTCCGGCGACGCGGCGAGCGCCGCTTCCTGCAGGCGGATGACTTCCGTGACGCCGGCCCCCGCCAGGGAGAGCAGCGCCTCGTGCTCCGCGGCGGAGAACGGTCGCTTCTCGCCGGTGCCCTGCACCTCGATGTAGCGGCCGTCGCCGGTCATCACGACGTTCATGTCCACCTCGGCGCCGGAGTCCTCCCGGTAGCAGAGGTCGAGCAGGGGTTCCCCGCCGAAGATCCCCACCGAGACCGCCGCCAGCGGCGTGCGGATCGGCCAGCGCCGCAACTCCTTCTCCTTCTCCAGCGACTTCAGGGCGTCGAAGAGCGCCACGTAGGAGCCGGAGATGGCCGCCGTGCGCGTGCCGCCGTCGGCCTGCAGGACGTCGCAGTCGGCCCACAGCGTGCGCTCCCCGAAGGCCTTGAGGTCGAGCACCGACCGCAGCGCGCGGCCGATGAGGCGCGAGATCTCCACGTTGCGGCTGTCCTGCCGGCCCCGGGTGGACTCCCGGGGCTTCCGCGACTTCGTGGAAGCCGGGAGCATGGCGTACTCGCCCGTGGCCCAGCCCTGCCCCTGCCCGACGAGCCAGGGGGGCACGCCGGACTCCACGGCGACGGTGCAGAAGACGATCGTGCGGCCCCACGTGACGAGGACCGAGCCCGCCGGGGTGTCGGTGTATCGTCTCGTGAACGTGATCGGGCGCAACTCTCCGGCGGCGCGGCCGTCCGGGCGCATGGGGGTTCCCTCCGGGGAAACCGGCGCATCATAAGAGCGGGCGAATCCCCGCCCAACCTATTCTTTCCGCCGGGAGAGGATGGACGGGCGGGCGGGAAGTCCGGATACTCTCGGCATCGAACCGGCCGCCGGCCGGATGGGAGGCTCCCTTGAAGATCCCGAGGTTCTGGGCCCGGGGCAGCGGCACGGCCGCGGTGCCCGGGCGAAGGCCGGTCACCTTCACCGTGTGGCGGTGGTCGGACGCGAGCGAGGACGATGCCCGCCGCTTCGCCGAGGAGAGCGCGGCGCGGATGGCCGCGAAACTGGCGGTCGGGGAGCGCCTCGACCGCTACTCCTACGGCGAACGGCCGCTCCGCGAGGAGACGATCGAGGAGCTGCGGGGCGCCGGCGGGGGGACGGCCGCCGTCCTGACCCGCAACGGCTACGGCGCGCTCGTCCTCAACGCCGGTCGCGTGCTGTTCGCCGACATCGACTTCCCCGTGGACCCCGCGGCCGGGCGGCGGGCGGCGAAGGAGGCCGACGCCTGCGAGGCGCGGGGCCTTCTCGCTCTCGACGCGTGGTCGAAGGCCCACCCCGGCTTCGGGCTGCGGGTCTACCGGACTTTCGGAGGCCTGCGCTGCCTCGCCACGACGGACCTGTTCGATCCCGCGGACTCCTCCACGCTCGCCCTGCTTCAGAGCCTCGGCAGCGACCCGCTTTACACGCGCCTGTGCCGGGACCAGGACTGCTTTCGGGCCCGCCTGACGCCGAAGCCCTGGCGGATGGGGCTCGGGCATCCCCCCGGCCGCTGGCCGTTTTCCGACCGCCGGGCGGAGGAGCGCCACCGGGACTGGGAGCGGGAGTACGTGGCGGCGGCCCGCTCCTTCGCCGTCTGCCGGCCGCTCGGTCACTTCGGGCCCGACGGTCCCGGTGCCGACGCGCGGATCGTCCTCGATGCGCACGACCGCCTCTCCGGCTGCCACGCGGATCTCCCGCTGGCGTGAGAGCGGTTGCACGTCCTGCCACTTTCGCGCACTTCCTCACCGCAGCACCTGGCACGGGAATTTTGCCGGGACACCCTGCACGCGCTGCATTCGGGTCTACACTGAATGGGCGGGCCCGGTGTTGGGGCGTGGCCCGCCCATCAGGAGGCAGAGATGAGATTCGGATTTCGCATCGGCGCGGTTGCCCTCGTTCTCTTCGCACTCTCCGCGAGCGCGTCGGACATCCAGTGGCAGGAATACGCGTGCGCCTACGGCAACGGCTCCTACGACGCGTTCGGCTCCGCGGTGGCCCCCGTCCCGGACGTCAACGGTGACGGCATCGACGACGGGATCGCCGGGGCGCCCGGGGGCAGTTGCGCCTTCGTCTTCTCCGGCGCGGACGGGTCGACGATCCACACTCTCAAGGGGGACGGTGGCGACGACTTCGGCACCTCCGTCGCCGCCATCCCGGACCTGAACTCCGACGGCGTCGCGGACGTCATCGTCGGCGCCCCGCAGAGCGACTACGCGATCGTCTTCTCCGGATCGGACGGTTCCGAGATCCACCGGGTGAAGGGTCTGAACGGCGGTGAGTACTTCGGCACGGCGGTGGCCGGGATCGACGACGCGGACGGCGACAAACTCGGCGACTTCGCCGTGGGCGCGCCCTTCGGCTACGACAGCAACTGGAACCAGACCGGCTACGTGGTCCTTTACTCCGGCAAGAGCGGGAAGGCCCTGCATACGTTCTACGGCGTCAAGAACGATGAGTTCGGCTGCTCCGTCGCGGGCGGCGCCGACGCGAACGGGGACGGGTACGGCGACGTCGCGGTCGGCTCCCAGACGGGCGTCGACCAGAGCGGGAATCTGACCGGCAATGTGACGGTCTGGTCCGGCCTGAAGGGCGACATGATCGCGGCTTTCTACGGGGACACCGACTGGTCGTACTTCGGCGCCTCGGTGGCCCTCGCCGGCGACGTGAACGCGGACAAGTATCCCGACCTCCTCGTCGGCGCGCCCTCCGAGCCGTCGGAGAGCGGCAGCTACGGGATGGTCCGGGTCATCTCCGGCGCGGACGGCAGCACGATCCACACTCTCTACGCGGGGAAGAACGAGGACGGGCTCGGGTTCTCCGTCGCCAGCCTCGGCGACCTCGACGGAGACGGGTACGACGACTTCGCGGCCGGCAGCCCCGACATGCTGGACGAGTCCGGGACCTGGACCGGCGGTGTCCGCGCCTTCTCGGGCGCCAAGGGAGACCCCCTCTTCGCCCTCTCCGGAGCCCGGGACGGCGACCAGTTCGGGGCGTCGATCTGCCTCCTTCGCGACCTCGACGGCGACGGTGCGGACGATCTCGCGGTCGGCGCACCGGGGTACGACGAGGCCGGGGAAGATGCCGGCTGCGTGTTCCTCCTCGTCCGGAAGTCGGTCCCCTCCGGCACCGTGTCCATCAACGACGGGGCGCCGTACACGAACAGTCCCGACGTCACCCTCACGATCACATGGTCGTCCCCCGGCGCCGAGGTCACACAGATGCGGGTGCGCAACGCGGGCGAGGACTGGGGCGACTGGGGCGACCCGCAGGAGACGGTGTCCTGGACACTCACCAGCGGGGACGGCTCGAAGAACGTGGAAGTCGAATTCCTCGATGCCGGGGGCGGCTCCGCGGTGGTGGGGAGCGATCCGATCCTCCTCGACACGACGCCGCCGTCCGGCACGCTCACGCTGCAGGGCGGCGCGGCGTGGACGAACACGACGGAGGTGACCGTCGGCGCCGCGTTCACGGACGCGGGGTCCGGCGTGTGGCAGGTCTCCCTGCGCAACCAGGGCGGGGCCTGGGGCTCGTGGTTCGATCCGGCGTCGCCGCCGAGCTGGACGCTCACGGCGGGCGAAGGGGCGAAGATCGTCGAAGCGCAGTGCATGGACGGCGCGGGCAATGTGTCCACGCCCGCTTCCGACTCGATCGGGCTCGACCAGACCGCCCCGTCGGGGACGATCCTGATCGAGGGCGGCGCGGAGTTCACGAATGTCCGCGACGTCACGGTCACGCTGTCGGCCTCGGACTCCGACGGCTCGGGCCTCGCGAGCATGCGCCTCAAGCTCGCGACGGGAATCTTCGACGCGTGGGTCCCCTATGCGACCTCGGCGCTGTTCACGCTACCGAGCGGGGACGGCGTGAAGGGTATCGACGCGCAGTTCCTCGACGTCGCGGGAAACGTGTCGTCGCTCGCTTCGGACACGATCCTCCTCGATCGGACAGCGCCGACTCTCACCTCGTTCACCGTCAACGGCGGCAACCAGTACGTGTTGCCGTCCGAGCCGGTCCTCCTGCAGATCGTCGCCTCGGACGGCTCGCCGAGTTCCGGTGTCGCCGGGTTCCGGACGACCTTCGACAACGGCGCGACCTACGGTCCGTGGACGGCATACGGAACCGACCCGGTGGCGACGGATCATCCCGCCACGGGCGGACTCATCCCGATTCGGGTGATGCTCCGGGACAACGCGGGCAACGTGTCGGGCCTCTCCACGGCACAGAACGTCCTCTTCATCGAAGTGGGCCTGCCGCACCTCCTGTCCGGCGGCTCGTTCACCGGGACGATGGATGACGGGAACGACATCGACGCGCTCACGCTGGATCTCACGAAGGACGACCTCGTGGGCATGAAGCTGAAGAAGTCCCCGGCGCTCGCCGGCGCGGCCTTCCCGCTCGTCTTCGACCTCTGCCGGTCGAACGGGGAGCGGGTCCTCACCGGCGTCGCCTCGATCGCGGCGTTCGTCGCCCCCGCAACGGACCGGTACTACCTCGTGGCCCGGCAGGAGGGCGGTGCGGCGGGACCGGGTTACTACAACTTCAAGCTCTCGGTGAAGATGGCGAAGACGGCCGCGAAGGCGAAGGCGGTCGTCACGACCGGGGAGTTCACGTTCGAAGCCGCGGCGGGTTCGAGTCTGAAGCTCGGCCTCAAGGGCCCGGGGCTCGACCCCGCGAGCGTGACGGTCGTCGGCCCGGACGGCGCGCTGGCCGCTCCCGCTGCCGGGAAGACCGGCAGCGCGAAGCTCGCCGCGGTGCTCGACAAGGGCACCGGTGTCTACACGATCACGTTCACGGCGACGGGACCGGTGAAACTGTCCCTGTCGCTCAAGCTGCCGAAGGGGACGGCGGTGGTCGAGCCGTAGAGCGATCGCGTGCGGGGGCGGCGCCGGTTCTCCGGCGACCGTCCCCGCGCCGGTCGGCGCGGGCGGCGGCGAGGTGCTGACAGCCTGTCGGGGCCAGGGATGATCTCTGCGCTGCGACCCTTTCCCCCGACAGGCTGCTAACGGAGCGCGGCCTCCAGGAGGACGAGGAGGCGGTCGCGGCGCTCCCTCACCGGGGTGGGGGCGGGCAGGCCGGTGACGAGGAGCGCCTCCTCCGGCCGGAGGGTCGCGCGCACCTCGGCGAGCGAGACGGCGAGGACCGGCGGCTGGGAGCCGGCGGCCTCGCCACCCGCGTCGAGCACCCGCGCCACCCGGGCGGTCGCGAACAGGTCCACCGTCCCGGCGGGGAGCAGGACCGGCCGGAAGTCCACCGCCAACCCCTCGTCCACGCAGTCGTAGACCGGCCACGTCCGCCCCCCCTCGCCCTGCCGGAGTTCCCGGAGGAACGTGGTCCGGGCGACGCGGGCGATGTTCGCGATCTGCGTGGACCGGGCGGCCGCCAGCCCCGTGAGGAGGGGGATCCGGCCCTCGGCGCCCGCCGCGAAATAGGTGAGCCGGCGCCGGTCCTCGCCCGCGAGGAGGAATGCCCGCACCCCGTCGCCCTCCAGCACGATGCCCCCCGGGGCGAGCCCGCGGAGCAGGGTCGCTTCCTCGGCGGATGAGATGCTCGCGGCCCGGACCCGCACGTCGACGATCCTCGCCGCGCCCTCCTTCAACTCCGCGAGGACGGCCCGGACCCGCTCCGGCAGGTCGCCCCGGGGCTCCACCCACACCACTCCCGGCGACAACGACGTGCCGGCCAGGGCCTCCGCCCCGAACCGTTCCCGCAGGACCGACAGCAGGAACGCCGCGCGGTTCTCCGGAGCGTGGCCCGCCTCGCCCCGGAAGGGAGGGGACGGCTCGTCCGTGACTTCCCGGTCGAGGCCGAGGAGATCCACCGCGACCGGCCCGGCCGGGGGGGGCGGCGAGGCGGCCGGGACCGAGGGGAGTTCTCCCTCCACGGTCACGAAGACGAAGAGCGCTCCCCGCTCGGCGGCGCCCCGGGCCGCGAAGGGGTTGCGGAGACCGGCGAGGACGAGGGTGTGGCCCTCGGCGAGGCGGACCGCTGCCGAGGCCCGCTCCCGGGCCAGGGACGGCACCTGCCGCTCGCCCCCGGAGGCGGAGGGCAGGAGCAGCGGCCCGGCCGGGATGGTGACCTCCGAAAGGATGGCGAGCGCCACCTCCTCTCCGGTGCGGAGCGGGAGGACCTCGAGGGCCACGCCGTACAGCAGCGTGCCACCCTCCTCGCCCGCCGTCCCGGAGATGAGGTGCAGCGGCCGGAAGAGGGCGAGCCCCTCGGTCCGCTCGGGAGGGACCTCGACCCGCGTCTCCCCGAGGACCTCCCCGGAGCGGAGGCACTGGTCGCGGAATCGGTCCGCGTCGGACCGGAGGAGGACGGCGCGTGCGCCCTCCGCGGAGGTCTCGAACCGGGCGGCGGTCTCCGCGGCGGCGCGCGCCGCGGCCGGCGATTCCGCCGCGATGACTTCGAACCGGAGGCGCACCGGCGGATCCTGCCGGGCGGCGGCGCGCCGGAGGATCCCCGCCACTTCCGCCTGCGTGCCGTCCGGGGCCACGAGCAGCAGTTCCTCCCCGCTCAGCCGGATGAGATTGCCGCCATCGCCCCAGCCGCCCGGGTCGAGGAGGCCGGTGATGGCGAGGGCGAAGAGTGGACCGGGCGGGGGGCGCCGGGCCGTTTGGCCGAACTGCCCCGGCCGGGCCGCCTCCCGGGGCGCGGGGTCCAGGAACCCCGCGAGGGAGTGGATCGAGAGCCGGCGCCCCCCGGGGAGGTCCGGCGCCACGAGGTCGGCGAGGAGCGACCGCAGCGTCTCCCGGAAGCGGTCTCCCGGTTCTCCAACGGGGGCGGGGGCCGGCCGGGGCTCCGGGTCGGCGCCGCGCAGCGCGGCCCGCCGCAGGCCGTCCCCGGCGCGTTCCCGCCGGAGGAGGAGGCCCGCCCGGAACGCCGGCCGGGCGTCGACGAAGTCGAGGCAGTCGAGGAACCTCTCGGCGGCCCGGCCGGGGTCCCCGCGCAGCAGCAACTCCTCTCCCTCGGCGAGGAGGGCGTCCGCCCGGCGCTGGGTCTCCTCGAAGCGCACCTGTCGCTCCAGGTCGAGGAGGCGCAGGACGTCGAGCGTCAGCCGCTCGCGCGCCCCCGGGGTGCGGCCCAGGCGGACGAGCAGTTCCCTCGCCTCCTCGCTCGCGGGGTCCTGGGTCAGGGCGCGGAGGACCCACTCGCGCGCCTCTTCCATCCGGCCTTCGCGGAAGAGGGCGCGGGCCTGGGAGAGCGCGTAGGCGGTCAGCTCCGCCCGGTGGGCGCGCTCCCGTTCCGCACGCCGGCGCTCCTCTTCCTGGTCCCCGTTGCCGGCGGGCTCCCCGGCGCGCGCCGCGGCCAGGAGGCTCCGGTTCCTCTCCAGCTCACTCCTCGCTCCCTCCACGGCATCCGGTGGCAGGGGGCCGGCGAGCATCGCCTCCAGCAGGTCCCGCGCCTCGGCCGGGCGTCCGAGGCGGCGGAGACAGCGCGCCATCCCGAGCATCGCCGCGGCCCGGGCGTCGGGGTCGCGGGTGTCCGCCGCGGCCTTGAAGAGCGCCAGGGCGCCCTCGGGGTCGTCCTCGGTGCGCTCCATCTCCAGCGCGCGGTAGAGGGTGTCCTCCCCGCCGCGGGCGAGGGAGGCGGGTCCACCGAGGATCAGGAGGAGGCCGATGACCGCCGGGGCCTTTCGCATGACTCCTCGGAAACCCGCGCCGGTCACCGGCGGGTCACCGGACGCCGCAGGGGGCTCGGATCTTCGCCGAGAGTCTGCGGCAGAGGCGGTCCCGGATCGCCGCCACCTCGCTCTGGTTACGGCCGAGGGCCCGCGCGATCTCCTCCGTGCGCCGGCCCGCCCGGAACAGCCGGTAGGCCTTCCGGTCCTCGGGATCCTCGATGGCCCGCGAGAAGGCCCGCTCCTCGTCGATGAGTTCGGCGGAGTGGTCCGGGGGGGTGCCCCTCCGGTCGGACAGCGCGAACTCCTCCTCCGGCATCGGGGACCGGCGGCGTGCACTGCGGCGGGAGGCGTTCTCCCAGTCCAGGCGGTCGAGCCCCTTCCACTCCATCAGATTGCGGATGCAGGGCCGCTCGGTCAGGAGTTCGTGCGGCGAATCGTCCTCGCGGAACTTGAGGAAGAGCTTGAGGAGGATCTCCTGGAGGATGTCCGCGGCGTCGTGGCAGGGGTCGCGCAGGTTCTGGCCGAACGACCTCGCGATGCCGCGGGCGGTCCGGGTGTACCAGCCGACGATCTGATCCTGCTCGTCGGCCGGGCGGTGGTCCCAGCCCGGATCGACGGTGGAGAGGAGCTGGCGGAAGACGAAGCTCGCGGCGACACGTGGTTCCACGACGACCCTCGGAAGCCCTCGGGACGAGGGTGCCGGGCATCATCGCTCCCGCGTGGGCTTTCGTCAAGACCGAAACACTCTCTCTGGAGCTGAAAAGGAGAAATCCCACGAAATGTTGGGGGAAAGCCAGCAGCCTGTCGGGGCCAGGGACGATCTTTGGGCCCGTTGAGAAACAACCGCTGCATTCGGCCGGCCGCCGTATCCCGCCCCTTCGTGAGCCTCCGCGCCGAAGGCACGGGAGCGGCGTCCGGGGGATGCCGCGATCGGCTCACGTCGTCGCTCCTCCTCAGAGACCGGCTCCGCAAGGTCTATTCGTCGTGCGACGATCGCAGGCTCCCCCGGAGCCTGCTCCGGATCGGAGCGCGGCTCCGCCGGGCTCCGATCCGAGTCGCACGAAGGCTCCTGGCCGGGCGGGCGCGGCGGGGGCCTCGGTGTTGAGCGTTTGTTCCTCAACGGGCCCTTTGCGGTGCGACCCTTCTCCCCGCGGACCGATCCCCGGGTGCAGGGCGGAGGCGCGGCGGGGGGCGGAATCCCCGTGTCGGGCGGGGCGGCGGCCGGTACCTTCCCGGGAGATGGATCTCCCCCCTGCCGGCTTCCGGCCCGAGTTCCGCTCGCGGCGCAGCGTCGTCCACGCGACGCGGGGGATGGTCGCCACCAGCCAGCCGCTGGCCGCGGAGGAGGGGCTCTCGGTCCTGCGGGACGGCGGCACCGCGGCGGACGCGGCGGTGGCCGCCGCGGCGGTGCTCTCGGTGGTGGAGCCGGTCTCCACCGGTCCGGGGGGCGACTGCTTCGCCCTC
>JALOQY010000061.1 GCA_025459285.1 Planctomycetota bacterium
TGGTCGATCACGAAGACGATGCGGTCCGAGTTGACCGGCACGCCGTAGAAGCTGGCCGTGCTGGCCCCGCCGTGGGTGTCCGGCGGGCGTTCGGGCACCGCCTCCGGGACCTCGAAACCGGCTCCGGACTCCTCCCACCACCGCCGCCAGAGGTCCGGGAGGTCGTAGAAGTTCTGGCCGGTGACCCGGAAGAGACTCTCCGCCACCGCTTCCTTCACCCGGCCCACTTCCTCCCTCTCCAGACGGTCGATGAGGACCGGCACCGCTCGCTTCACGCGTACCCTCCCGAGGGCCTGCGCGGCCGTGAGGCGCACCCGCCACTCCGGGTCCGCGACCGCACCGAGGATGAGGTCGGCGGCCTCGGCCGAACCCGTCTTCCCCGCCGCCTCCACGGCGAGCATGCGCTCCAGAGGGTCCCGGCTCGATGCGAGCGATTCGAGGAACCGCCTGACGTCCGCCCGGGCGTACCCCAGGCGGGTCAGGGCATCCAGGGCGGCGGCGAGCGCGTCGGGGTTCTTCCGGGCGGCGGCGGCGGCCTTCAGGACCGCGGCCGTGGCCGCCTCCGTCTCGTGTTCCCCGAGGGCCCGCAGCAGCGCCGCGAGTACGGCCGGGTCCTTCTCCTCGCGCACCCGGGCGGCGAGCGCCTCGAGGGCCGCGGGGAAGGGCAGGCCGCCGAGGACCCTCGCGACAAGGAGCCTGGTCCCGGCGTGGCGGTCGGCGAGGGCCGCGGCGAGTGATCCGGCCGTCGCCTCGTCGCGAACTGCCCGGAGGAGCGTCACGACGCGGTTGACCACCGGCGGGGTGGGGTCCGCGAGTCCGAGGATCGCTTTCACCGAGTCGGCGTCGCCGGCGGCTCCGAGGATCCTCACGGCCTCCAGCAGGACGCGCTCCTCTCCCGAGCCGAGGGCCGCGATGGCGAGGTCGCGGGCGTCGGGGAGCGCGAGCAGGAAGGCGTGCTCGAGTCCCAGCGCGCGGTGCCAGGGGTCCTCCGCCCGCGCGGCCAGGCGGACGAGGTCGGCGGGCGGTGGTTCCTCCGCCTGCCGGGTCGCCGCCTCGTAGGCGTGGCGGCGGCGCGCCGGGCTCGGGTCGGACCTCGCCTTCTCGACGAGCAGCGCCCGGGCCGGCGCACTTCTTTCGTAGCCGAGGTGGCGCGCGGCGGTGGAGAAGACCGAGTCGTCCCCGGTCCCGTTCACCAGTTCGACCAGCAGGTCCGTGAACCCCTTCGCGTCCATGCCGTGAAGGGCCGTGATCGCCGCGTTGACGAGGTTACCGCTCGCCGAACTCCGGGCGATCTCGAAGAGGCGGGTGGCGTGGGGGGCGTACTCCCGGTAGCCCGTCGCCCGCAGGACCGCGGCTTTCAGGTTGGCGTCGGACTCTTCGTCGTAGAACTTCAGGAGGGCGCGGAACGCGTCGTCGGTGCCGACCCGGCCGATCCGGTTCAGCACCTGCTGTCGCTCGTTGTACGTCGTCGCGTTCTGCTTCGCGTCCCGTTCGCCCGCCGCCCGGTACTCCCGCAGCAGGTCCGCGAGGGGCGCCGTCTCGCCTCCGGCGGCCACGCCCCGGGCGGGAGTGCCGAAACGGGGCCAGGCCACGATCGGCGGAGGCGGTTCGCCCTCCACGGGATCGAACGTGACCCGGCCGGCGTCCTCGATCCGGGCCACCCAAGCGCGGTCGAGGAGGCGGAAGGGCTTCCCCGGGACGATGCGGTCCGGGCTCGGGATCCCGCGCCCGAGCTCGGTGTCCCCGTCGACGTCGAGCAGCAGGCCGTCGCCGGCGCCCGAGAAGTCGAGGTCCCCGTCCCCGTCCGTCAGGGCCACCGCCCGGAGGCGCCCGGCCAGGACGACCGCGCCTTCCCGCCGGACCGGTACGGTCAGCAGGAGGGACGTGTTGCCGGAGACCGATTGGTACGTGAACCGGATCGGGACCTCGAGAACTTCCCCTCCGAGGTCGAGCCGGAGCCGGACGATCGCCGTTCGCGAGGTGGCGGTTCCCGTGAAGTTCACGGGCTCCTCGTCCCGCAGGTCGCCGTCGAAGTTCCGGTCCACGCGGATCCAGGCCTGCTCGGTTCCGAGGCGGACCGAAAGGAGGAGCCGGCCGGAGCCGGCCAGATCCCGCCGGTGGTAGCGGACACCCTCCTGGCCCTCGATGGCGGTCACCCCCTTCGGCGGTCGCTCGTCGGTCGTGACCGAGACGGAGCTGAACCCCGCGTAGTCTTCCGCGACCACGAAGCGCAGCTCGGCCACCGCCCGGTCCGGGCCGGCGGGGGAGCCCGCGGCGAAGAAGAGCAGGAAGGTGACCGCAAGTCCGACCGTGGTCGCTCGGGTGTACCGGTGCACAGTCCACTCATCTTATCGCGCCGATCGGCGCGCCTCACGATCGGCCGGTGCGGCCCGGCCCGGACCGCGTTGCCGGAACGACAGGCCCATTTGGATGCCCGCCCGGTCGGTACCGCTACCATGAGCCGGGCATCCGGCACCAGGGGCCCCGACACGGGTAACGGAACATGACCTTCGAGATCGCCCTCACTCTCGGCATCCTCGGCGCGGCCATCGTCTTCTTCGTGGGGGAGTGGATCCGCGCCGACCTCGTGGGCCTGCTCGTCCTCGTGACCCTCGTCTTCACGGGGCTGGTCACCCCCGACGAGAGCATCACGGGCTTCGCCAATCCCGCCGTGGTCGCCATCTGGGCGGTCTGCATCCTCTCGGCGGGCGTATCGCGTACCGGTATCTCCGCCTGGCTGGGGCTGCAGGTGCTGCGCCTCGCCGGGAAGACCGAGGCCCGCCTCCTCTCCGTGCTGATGGGCAGTTCCGCCCTGCTCTCGGCGTTCATGAACAACATCGGGGTCGCGGCCATGTTCCTGCCCGTGACCTCCGACATCGCCCGCCGCACCCGCCGTTCTCCCTCGCGGCTTCTCATGCCCATGGCCTACGCCACCCTCCTGGGCGGCATGCTGACCCTGATCGGCACGTCCTCCAACCTGGTGGTGGCCGCTTTCCTCCCGGCCGCCGGTTTCGAGCCCCTGGGCATGTTCGACTTCGCCCCCATCGGTCTCGCGATCTTCCTGGTCGCCCTCGCCTTCACCCTGCTCTTCGGCCGGCGCCTGCTCCCCGCCGGTGGGGCGGCCGAGCATGAAACCTCCGACGGCGAGGGCAGGGCGCGGTCCGCGGACCTCTACGGACTGAGCGAGCGGCTGGCGGAGATCGTCATCCCCGATTCGAGTCCGCTGGTGGGTCGGACCATCGCGGAGAGCCGGTTCGGACAGGCGCTCGGCCTCAACGTGCTACGGGTGCGACGCCGGGAAGGGACGAGACGAGTCCCCGAGCCGGGACTGATCCTCGAGGCGGGGGACCGCCTGCTCGTGCTCGGTCGCCTCGATGCCGTCACCGAGCTCTCCACCCGCCCCCTGCTCATGGTCGAGGAGGACGCCCCCTCCGTCTCGCGGCTCCTCTCGGCCGGCATCGCGCTTTCGGAGATCCGGGTGGCGGCGGGATCCGCGCTCGACGGCCGGACACTGGCGGAGGTCGACATCCGCCGGAGCCTCGGAGTGAACGTCGTGGCGGTGCAGCGGGACGGGCGGATCCGCCGGAGCGGTCTCCGGGACTTCGGGTTCCGGCCGGGTGACCGGTTGCTCGTCCAGGGTGCCGTCGAACGACTCGAGGCGCTCCGCGACCATCCGGGTTTCCATCGGCTCGGCGTCGAGGAACTGGGGGCCTGGACGATCGGGGAGCGACTGCTCTTCGCGCGCATCCCGGAGGGCTCCTCCCTTTCCGGGCGAAGCCTCAGGGAGGCGCGGCTCGGCGCGGCCTTCGGCATATCGGTGCTCGGCATCCGCCGCGACGGGACACTGATACTGCCCGACCCCGAGGCGGTCCTTCGTGAGGAGGACCGCCTAGTCGTCGAAGGCCGGCCGATGGACCTCGCGATCCTGCGCGGCCTCCAGACCCTCGTCGTCGACAAGGACGCGCGCCTCGACCTGCGGGAGCTGGAGGACGGTCCGCTGGGCGTCGTGGAGGTGATGCTGTCACCGCACACTACGCTCGCCGGACGGACCCTGCGCCAGCTCCGCCTGCGGGAGCGGTTCGGCGTTTCCGTGCTGGCCGTCTGGCGGGGAGATCGTCCGTATCGTTCCGGCATCGGCGACCTGCCCCTCCGGTTCGGCGATGCGTTCCTCTGCCATGGGCCGCGGCAGAGCTTCGAGCATCTGGCCCGGGAGCGGGACTTCGTCGTGCTCAACCTCGAAGTGCAGGAGGCGCCGAGGTCGCACAAGGCTCCACTGGCGGCGCTGATCATGAGCGCGGTGGTGGGCGCGGTCGTGCTCGGATACCTCCCGATCGCGGTGGCGGCGATCGCGGGAGCCGTGCTGATGGTGCTGACGCGCTGCCTCACCATGGAAGAGGGCTACCGGAGTATCGAGTGGAAGGCGGTCTTCCTCATCGCGGCCATGCTGCCTCTCGGTCTTGCCATGCAGCGGACCGGCGCGGCCGCGCTCCTCGGCGGCGCGGTCGTCCAGCTCACCGGCCCCTTCGGCCCAGTGGCTGTTCTCGCGGGCATCGCGATGCTGACGCTGGCCATCAACCAGTTCATCCCCAGCGCGGTGAACGCCGTGGTGATGACGCCCATCGCCCTCGCCACCGCAAAGGAGATGGCGATCTCCCCTTATCCCCTGGTGATGGGCATCGCCTACGCGGTGGCGGCCAGTTTCATGACTCCGGTTTCGCATCCGGTGAACTTGCTCGTGATGAGCCCGGGCAACTACCGGTTCGGCGACTACGTGAAGAACGGACTGCCGATCTCCCTGATCGTCCTCGTCGTCTCCGTGGCGCTCATCCCGGTGGTCTTCCCGTTCTGATAGCAGCCCGTCGGCGCAAGCCTCCGCGGTGGTGGAAGCCCCTCGGCGACGGGCTGCTAGCCGGCGAACAGGCGTCGGGCGGCGGCGTCGAGGAAGCGCTTCGCGTCGATGAAGACGAGGTACATCGCCGGGACGATCATCAGCGTGATGAACGTGGCGAAGAGGATCCCGAAGCCGAGGGAGAGGGCCATGGGGATCATGAACCGCGCCTGGCGGGAGGTCTCGAAGATCATCGGGGCGAGGCCCCCGAAGGTCGTGAGGGTCGTCAGGAGGACCGGCCGGAACCGGCGGAGGCCGGCCTCGATCATGGCCTCCCGGGGCGACAGCCCGGCCTCGCGGACCCGCCGGTTCGTGTACTCGATGAGTACGAGGGAGTCGTTCACGACGACCCCGGCGAGCGCGACGATCCCCATGATGCTGATGATCGAGAGGTCGTACCCCATGATCAGGTGGCCGAGAGCGGCCCCCACGATGCCGAAGGGGATCGCCAGCATGACGATCAGCGGCTGCACGTAGCTCCGGAACGGAACGGCGAGGAGAACGTAGATCGCGAGGAGCGAGAGCAGGAGCCCGCGAATCAGGGCGTCCAGGGACTCCTTCATGTCCGCCTGGCGCCCCTGGTAGCCGTAGGTGAGGCCGGGGAAGTCGGCAGCGAGCGCCGGGAGGATCTCCGAGTCGAGGGTCGCCTTCACGCGACTCGATTCGCCGATCGGGTCGACGTCGGCGGTCACGGACACCGTGCGCCGGCCGTCCCGGCGGTTGATGGAGGTGTAGGCGCGGCCGCGGTCCACGGACGCCACCGACAGGAGAGGCGCCTGGCCGCCGCCGGGAGTGAGGACGATCATCCGCTCCACGTCGAACTCGTTCACGCGTTCCGCCTCGGGACGCCTCACGCGGACCGTGACCTCGTTGCGGCCCCGCTGCTGCCGGATGGCCTCGGAGCCCTGGAAGGCGTGGCGGACCTGGGCGGCGATCTCCCGTGCCGTCAGGTTCAGGCTCTCCCCCTCCGGGGTCACCCGGAGGTTGAGCTGCTGTTTGCCGGGGGCGGTCCCGTCGTCGATGTCCTTGACGACCTTGAACTCGGCGAGCCTCTCCGCGAGGGCCTCGCTCGCGCGGTCGAGCGTGGGGATGTCGCGGTGCGAGAGTTCCACGGTCAGGGCCGCGCCGCCGCCGGGCCCGCCCCGGTCGGACTCGAACTTCAGGGCCTCGAGCCCGGGCAGCGCTCCCACCCGCTCGCGCCAGCGCCGGGTCACCTCGGCGGTGGAGACCGGTCGCAGGTCGGGGCTCGTGAGGTAGATGCGGGCCTCGACCGAATTCTCCCGGACGTGTGCAAGGACTCCCAGGGACAGCTTCTCGCCCCCACCTTCTCGGACCACCGCCCCGGCGGCCGCCAGCAGCCGGTCGCGCACCTCCCGGGCCCGGGCCATCGGTGAGCCGTAGGGGAGGGTCGCCGTGACCGCCGCGAAGTCGGCCTCGGCCTTGGGCATGAGGATGAAGCCGAGGCGGCCCGAGCCGAGGTAGCCGAGCGCCAGGAGGAGGATGGCGACGGAGCCGGCGATCGTGAGCTGACGGTACCGGAGGGCGAACCGCAGCGAAGGACCGTAGACGTTGTTCACGAACCCGAAGAAGAGGCGGTTGAAGACGCCCTGGAACGCCGCGAACGCGCGCCCGAGGCGGGAGTGCGCCCGGGCCGAGGAGTGGGCGAGATGCGCGGGCAGGATCCAGATCGCTTCGATGAGCGAGATGGCGAAGGCCGTGCAGACCACCAGCGGGACGACGCGCCACACTTTCCCCATCATCCCCGGCACGAAGTAGAGCGGAATGAATGCCACGATGTTCGTCAGGATCGCGAACGCGATCGGCGTCAGGACATCCCGGGCGCCCCGGATGGCCGCATCCACGAGGCTCATCCCCTGCTGCCGGTACTCGAAGATGTTCTCCCCGGCCACGATCGCGTCGTCCACGACGATCCCGAGAGCGATGATGAACGCGAAAAGGGAGATCATGTTGATGGAGACGTCCATCAACGGCAGGAAGAGCATGCAGCCCAGGAAGGCCGTGGGGATCCCCATCGTCACCCAGAATGCCAGCTTGACCTCCAGGAACAGACCGAGCAGCACGAGCACCAGAAGGAGGCCGGTGAAGGCGTTCCGGAGGAGCAGCTCCAGGCGTTGGCGGTAGACATCCGACCGGTCGTTCAGGATGATCCAGTCCACCCCCGGCGGCAGGTCGTCCTCGATGGACGCCATCGCCTCATGGACCGCGTCCGAGACCCCGATGGGGGTCTGCTCGCCGATGCGGAAGACCTCGATCTCGATCGTCCGCCGCCCGTCGAGGACGGACTCCTCGTCGGAGTCCTCGAATCCCTCCGTCACCGAAGCGATCTCGCCGAGGTTCACGGAGGTGCCGTCCGGAGCGGTGACGATCGGGATCCTGCGGAACTCCCTCGCCCAGTCCCTGCGCTCCGTGACGCGGAGCAGGATCTCGCCACCCTCCGTCTCGATCTTCCCGCCGGGGATCTCCACCGCCGTCTGCCGGAGCTTCGCCGAGACGTCTTCGAGCGTGAGGCCGTGACGGCGGAGCGCCTCTTCGGAGACTTCCACCGAGATCTCATAGTCCCGGGCGCCCTTCAGTTCGATCTGGGTGATGCCGGGGTGCTGGAGCAGCCGGTCCCGCACGTCCTCGGCCACGGCGCGGAGCGTCCACTCGTCGACGTCGCCGCTGACCTGGAGTTCCAGCACGCCCCGCTTCCGCACGGTGAGGGTGACCTCGGGCTCCTCGGAGTCCTCCGGGAAGGTCCGGATCCGGTCCACCTCCTGGCGGATGTCCTGATAGACCTTCTGGCGATCGACGCCCTCCACGAGCTCCGCGGTCACCGTGCCGGCGCCCTCCGCGGCGACGGCGGTGACTTCCACCACGCCCTCGAGGCCGCGGATCGCCTCCTCCACGGAGAGCACGATCCCCTGTTCCACCTCTTCCGGGCTCGCCCCGGGATAGGGGACCCGGACGACGACCTCGTCGAGGTCGAATTCCGGGAACACCTCCTGCTTGATCCGGGTGGACATGACCAGCCCGCCGACGAGGAAGGCCAGCATGAGGATGTTCGGCGTGACCCGGTTGCGGACCATCCAGTCGATGGTCCCGCGCGTCCGGGGGTCGCCGGTCCCGTCTCCGCTCACCGGTCCCCTCCACCGGCGGTCCGCTCGGCCTCCGGGGTCTTCTTCCCGCGGTCGGCGCCCAGACGGAGCGCCATTCCGTCCACCGGAGCCGAGAGATCGGTGACGACCACGGCCTCGCCGGCCCTGAGCCCGGAGCGCACGAGCACCTCGTCGCGGCCGCGGAAGGCGATGTCGAGAGCGCGGATGGACAGCCGCCCGTCGGGGTTCATGACCCACGCGCGGTCGCCGTCCCGGAGCAGGGCGCGCGGCAGCACGATCAGTGCGCCGAGGCTACGGCCCTCGATCTCGGCATGGACATAGCTGCCGAGGAGGAGGGAGGCATCGTCCGGTGTCGCCGCGAGCGGGTCGGGAACCGAGACGAGGACCCTTGCCATGCGGCCCTGCTCATCCACGGTCGGCAGGCCGCGAAGAACCCGGCCCGTGTGGCCGGCGCCCTCTCCGGCGCGCGCCCGGATCCGGACCGCGGAACCCGACTCCCCGGGTCCGGTGGGGATTTCGAGGAAGCGGAGGTCGGTCACCGGGAGGCGGAGCTCCACCCAGTACTCGGCCGATCCGATCAGCTCGCACAGCGCCCGGCCGGGGCTCAGGATGTCGCCGACCTCCACCGACTTCGCCGCCACCACCGCTGAAAAAGGCGCCGCGATGATGGTCCTATCGAGCTGGAGTCGGGCGTTGTCGAGCCGGGTGCGGGAGGCGGCGAGGTTCGCCTGCGCCGCCGAGATCGCCGCGCGCGCGGCTTCCACCTGTGCGCGGACGGCGGCGATCTGGGGTACACGGAGCACGAGATCCCGGCGGGCCGGATCGAGCGTCTCGCCGAACGCCTCGATCTCACTCTTCGCGACGGCCTGGCTGCCCTCCTCGACGCGGAGGTCACGCTCCGTCTCCGCGAGGCGCCGCGCCGCCTCGATCACGGCCGCCTCCGCGACGAGGATGTCGCTTTCCCGCTCGGCGATGGCGAGCTCGAAGTCGCGGCGTTCGATCCGCGCGATCGGCGCGCCCTCCGCCAGCCGGCCCCCGGGGATCAGGTTCTCGCAGACCCATTCCACCCGCCCGGAGACCTGCGACGAGAGGAGGACCCGCCGGGCGGGCAGCACCAGCCCCATCGCGGAGACCTTCGCCGGGGAGGAAGTCGCGCCGGCCTCCACGACCTCCACCAGCTTCGCCTGCCGCGCGCTGGCGCCGCGCGGCGCCTTGGGGGCGGTCTCCAGCATGCGCTGGGCCGCGAAGCCCGCCGATACGAGGACGGCGAGCGGCAGCAGGATCTTCAGGACCACCTGGCCGAGGGCGCCGGCGATCCGCCGGAAAGCGCTCCTGTTCCGCGTGGTATCGGTCATCCTCGGGCCCTCGAAGGCGCCGGGTCGTCCCGGGACCCCGCTGCATCGCCGCCGGGCCCCGGCGGCCCGGCGGGCGGCGGGAGAGGCGGTGGCCCCGCGAGCGCCCGGTAGAGTTGGACACGATACACGATCCGCAGTCGTCTCGCCGCGAGCTCGGTCCGTTCGAGCGACTGGAGATTCGTCAATGCCTCCAGCACGCGCAGGTAGTCGACCTGCCCGTTGACGTAGCTGTCGCGGATCCGCTCCACCACCGCCCGGGAGGTTTCGAGCTGGTCCCCCAGGTTGGCGAGGTAGGCGGCCTGGGAGGCCTCGGAGACGAGAGCGTCCTCCACTTCGCGGAAGGCGCTCAGCACCGTCAGTCCGTAGCGGTTGACGGCCTCGGAGACCGCGGCGCGGTTCCGGTCCTCCTCCGCCTCGCGCCACCCGGCGTCGAACAGCGGATGGAGGAGGTTCCCCGCGAGATTGGCCAGCCAGTCGTCGAAGAGATCCCCCACCTCCGGGGCCGCGGTATCGACCCCGGCGGACATCGAGATGCGGGGCAGCCGGTCGGCGGAGGCCTCGGCGAGCCGGCGGTCCGCGGCCAGCGCCTCGAGCCAGGCGCCCCGCACATCGGGCCGGCGGTCGAGGAGCTCCGCGGGGAGGCCGGTGGCCGGAAGCGGCGGGACGGTCGCGAGGACCGGCGCGGGGAGTCCGAGGTCCGCGGTCGGGGGGCGACCGAGCAGGACCGCGAGCTGGTGAGCGAGCGTCGCCGTGCGCTGCCCGGCGAGCGTGCGCAGCCCCTCCGTCGAGAGAACGAGCTGCTTCTGCCGGAGCACGTCGGCCACCGGGATCTTGCCGTGCCGGAACCGCTCGGTGATGAGGTCGAGGACCCGCCGGTTCGTCTCGATCTGATCGCCGAGGATCCGAACCTGGTCGCGGGCTTCGGCGAGTTCGAACCAGACGGTGGCCACGGAGCCGGCAAGGGAGATGGCCCCGGCCTCGAGGTCCGCTCCGCTGGCGGCGGCGGAGAAGAGCGCGGCGTCCCGGGCGGAGCGCAGCCGTCCCCAGAGGTCGACTTCGTAGGAGGCGGCGAGACCGAGTCCGAAGCTCGAGACGCTGTCGCTGTCGCCGGAGCGGGACTCTCTCGTCCGCGCCGCGGACGCCCGTGCCGCGACGTCCGGGAGGAGGGCCGCGCCCTCCCGGCGGGCGACGGCCTCGGCCTGGGAGAGGCGGTCCCAGGCGATCCGGAGGTCCGGGCTGTCGCGCAGCGCCGCGGCCACCGCGCGGTCGAGCCCGGGGTCTCCGAAGACGGTCCACCACTCTGCGGGCGGCAACTCCCTCCCCGAGGAGGAAAAGGCCAAAGGAGAGTCGAAGGGCTCCGGAGGCGTGGTCGCCACAGCGCAGGCGAGGCCGGCGAGGACGAACGCCGCGGTGGAGATCCGGCGGGTGACGGGGAGCGCGGTGGTCATCCCGCCGCCCCCTTCCGGCGGATCGCCGGCCGGGAGGCCGCCGCCCGCGCCACCGACGCGATCCCTCCGAGGGAGAAGAGCACGACGTGGTCGACGAGAGCGTCCACTTCGGCGTCGGAGAAGGGACCCTCGCCGAGCAGGGGAGGTTTCCGTCCGCCGCGGAAACCGATGGCGAGCATCTGATGCATGATGCACATGGCCGTCCGGTTCACCCGGTCTCCGTCGGCGTCCGGGCCGAGGAGTTCGCGGGTGATGGCCCGGATCGTCCGGCGGACGGGGCGGGTGGCCTCGCGGCGCACCGCGTCCAGCGCCGGAAGGGGTCGGGCCATCTCCATGAGGAGGAGCCGGCCGCTCTGGCTCCGGGTCCCGTGGCGGAGGATCCGGGACAGGATCGCAAAGACGAGGGCCCGCAGCCGCGCCTCGGCGGGGGCATCGCCCGGGAGCCCGCCGTCGATCGGGACGAGACGGTCCGCCTCGGCGAAAGCGTGGCGCCACACTTCGGCGTAGAGGTGCTGCTTGCCCCCGAAGTGGTAGCTCACCGCGGCACGGTTCGCCCGGGCGCGGCGGCAGACGTCAGCCACCTTCGTGTCGAAGTAGCCCTTCTTCGCGAACACCGCGAGCGCGGCTGCCAGCAGCCGCTCCCGGGTACGCGCTCCGTCGCTCCGGACCGTCATTCGGACTCCCGAGGGGAAGGGGGAAGCCCAAAGTTTAAACGGCGGTTTCATCTTCTCCACGGATTGCCGTTTCGTACGCGGCACGCCGGACGGCCGGCGTGGTCGTGCCGTCACCGGTGGGTGACGGTGGTTACCGCCGGGTAATGCGGTCCCGCGGTGTCCATGGACCTGGCGTGCTACGCACCCTCCGGATCTCCGTGCCGCTCCCGCTATTCGCGAGAGCGAGCGCCGCAGGCGCCCGCCGCCACAGGCGGCGAGGAGGGGAGGCCGCGCAGCGGCCGATGCGGGGAGGATCTGCCTCCCCGCTTGATCGACAGCGCGGGCGCGCCCGTCACCCTGGGCTGCGGGCGTGCCCGCGCTGTGAAGGGCCCGGGTGGCCCGCCGTTTGGAGCGACCCCTCCGCAGATCGCGCCCGCCCGCGCCCTTCATCGTCTAGAATACCGGAAACCCGAACCGCGAGGTCCCCATGCGCGCTCCCCGATTCCGCCGGTCGCTGGCTCTTCTCGCCCTTCTCGTCGTGCTTCCGGTCTTTGCCCAGGAAGGGGCACCGCCCCGGGTCAACCGGGAGCAGATGTGGCCCGCCCCCACCGCAGAGGATTGGAAGAAGCCCTGCCTCATCACCTGGCAGCGCACCTGGGAGGACGCGGTCCGGGTGTCGCAGGAGACGCTGAAGCCCATCCTCGTCTGCGTGAACATGGACGGCGAGATCGCGAGCGAGCACTACGCGGGCGTCCGCTATCGCAGCCCGGAGATCGCCGCGCTGTACGAGCCCTACGTGACGGTGATCGCCTCGGTCTACCGCCACAACCCCCGCGACTATGACGACGAGGGCCGGCGGATCCCCTGCCCCCGGTTCGGCAGCGTCACATGCGGCGAACACATCGCCATCGAGCCGATCATCTACGAGAAGTTTCTCGACGGCCAGCGCATCGCCCCCCGCCACATCATGGTGGAGCTCGACGGGTCGGAGCAGTATGACGTCTTCTACCGCAACGACACGGCCTCCGTCTTCGACGACATCCGGAAGGGGATCGCCGAGCGCACGATCAAGCCGAAGACCGTCGTGCGCGGCGACCGCCCGGTGGTGGAGCGCGTCGCGAGTTCCGACATCGTGGATCGGCAGGCCGTGGAGAACGCGTATCTCTCGGGTGATGCCGGGCTCCGCCGGGCCCTGCTCGAGGCCGCACAGAAGATGGGCCCCGATGCGCCGCTCGAGCTGCTGCGCCTCGCCGTGTTCGGACTGGATCCCGACCTGTCGAAGGCCGCACGGAAGGTGCTCGCGGAGTCCGGTTCCGCCGCCGCCGTCGACCTGATCGTGGACGCCCTCAAGGTGCCGATGGACGAGAGCGAGAGGAGCGCGCTCATCGCCGCCCTCGACCGCCACGGTGAAGCCTCGCCCCGGGCTCGCTGGCTCGCGGTCGTCCACGAGGGGCTCTCCGCGAAGTCGTCGGCCGTCGACCCGCGGGGCTGGCTCGAGGGTGGCGCGGAGTATCGGCCTTTGCCGGCGAAGGACCTCGGAGAACTTGAACTGGCCCGGGACGCCCTGGCCCGGGCGCGGGCCGAGCGTCCCGACGACGGCGCGACGCTCATCGACCTCGCCGAGGCCTCCCTGAACCTCGCCATGAAGTCGCGGCAGATCGAGTCGCAGGATCCGTCGGTGGCGCGCATGTTCACCCGCCACATGTACGAGGAGGCCCGCCGCTCGGCGGAGCTGGCCGCGGAGCGGGGCGCGCCGGCCTGGCGCGTGAGCACCGTCACCGCGCTGGTAGCCTACTACCGCGGCGATCTCGCCGAGGCCTACGAGCGCGCCGCGACGGCGGTCAAGGACCTGCCTCCCGGCGAGTCCGGCTGGAACGCGATGGCCGTGCTCACGGTCTTCGCCGAAGGCCGCTACAAGGCCATCAAGCAGGCCGCGAAGGAGGGCCGGCGCTGGCCGGCGCAGTGGCTCGCCGACGTGGATGCCGCCTACACGGCGCTCCTCGGCCATCCGCTCGCCACCGATGCCCAGGTGGACTGGCACTACGACTTCCTCCTGTGGCTCGGGGCGAACGATCGCGCGACGCGCTTCCTCGATGCCGCGCTCGACCGCTTCCCGGAATCCTCGATCCTCCACGCGCGACTCCGCGACAGCCTGCTCGTGAACCGCGGCGCCGCGGCACTCGAGGCCGCCTACGCGAAGCTGCTCGCGAAGGGGACATCGAAGAGCATCTACTGGTTCGCGGGATACGCCTCGCTGCTCTGCGCGGAGTACATGCGCCGGGCGGGACACCTGGCGGAGGCCGCGGAGTCCTATGGCTTCGCGATCGACAGGTTCACCGCCTCCGCGCAGGTGCTGCCGGAGTTCCGGGACGGCGCGGACCACTACGCCGCCCTCGCCCACGCCGGGCGCGCGCGGCTCGCGATGGAGGACGGTGACTTCGAGAACGCCGTCAAGAGCATCGTGACGGCCTTCGAGCTGCGACCCGCCTCCGCCGCGACGAAAGACGGACTCTCGCTCTCGCCCGCCGCCACCGCGCGGACCCTGCTCGCGCGCCTGACCGAACAGAACCTGACCGAACTGACCGCCACGCTTCAGGCGGCCATGGACAAACTCGACCCGGCCCTGCTGATCCCGGAGGACTAGTGACCGACGTCCGCGCCGTGACCGCGAAGATCGAGAAGCACAGCGCCTTCCTCCGCGACGTGCTCGCGGAGATGGAGTCGGTGATCGTGGGGCAGCGCCCGCTGATCCACGGTCTTCTCACCGGGCTCCTCGCCGACGGGCACGTTCTCATCGAGGGCGTGCCGGGGCTGGCGAAGTCCCTGGCCGCGCAGACCCTCGCGCGCTGCCTCGGGGGGACGTTCCGGCGGATCCAGTTCACCCCGGACCTCCTGCCCTCCGACCTCGTGGGAACGCACGTCTACGACCCGCGGAGCGGCGAGTGGTCGGTGCGGGAGGGGCCGGTCTTCGGCAACTTCCTGCTCGCCGACGAGATCAACCGGGCGCCGGCGAAGGTGCAGTCCGCGCTGCTCGAGGCCATGCAGGAGCGGCAGGTCTCCCTGGCCGGCGAGACCCGGCGTCTGCCCGAGCCCTTCCTCGTCCTCGCCACGCAGAACCCGATCGAGCACGAGGGCACCTATCCCCTGCCGGAGGCGCAGTTGGACCGGTTTGTAATGAAGGTGCTCATCGACTACCCGGAGCAATCGAAGGAATGCGAAATTGTCGCCCGCTCCGCGGCGGAAAGCCCCGGCGGCTGCGGCAATTCGGTGCGCGTGATTTGCGGGCCGGAGCAAATCGTCGCCGCCCAGGAAGCCACCGCCGCCGTGCAAGTGGTGCCGGAGGTGGTCGCCTACGCCGTGGCGCTGGCCACGGCCACCCGCGAGGCGCCGACCATCGCCCTGGGCGCGGGCACCCGCGGCGCCATCAGCATGGTGCGCATCGGCAAGGCCATGGCCGAGCTCGACGGCCGCGG
>JALOQY010000062.1 GCA_025459285.1 Planctomycetota bacterium
TCACCCCCTCCACCCGCAGGCCGGACTCCTCCCGCGGCGGGGCGGGCTCTTCCCGCGGCGGGGGCGGTTCTCCCCGCCGCGGCGGCGCCGTCCGCCCCCCTCCGGAGCCGGCGGCCCCGCGCCGGGCCTCCTCGAGGGTCACGTTGCCGTCCCGGTCAGCGTCGAGGCGGTCGAAGAGCCGGCCGAGCGACGCGCCCTCCGCCCGGCTCACCTTCCCGTCCCCGTCCGCGTCGAGGGTGCGGAACCGCGCTTCCACGTCCCCCCCTGCGCCGGACCGGGGTCGCCCGGGCGCCGGGCCCTCCTGGGCTTCCTCGTTCCGGAACCAGCGTGCGGGAACAGTCCCCTCCTCCCAGTCGGCGAGGGCCTTCCGGAGCCTCGCCACGTCCTCCGGCCGCTCCCCGGAGAGGTCGCGTGCCTCTCCCACGTCGGTCGCGAGATCGAAGAGTTCCGCGACGCCGTCCCGGACGACGAGCTTGAGGTCGCTGAGCCGGACCGCGGATTGCCGCCCCATGCGCCAGAAGAGCGCGTCATGGGGTCGACCCGCCTCCTGGCCCCGGAGGTACGGGAGGAGATCCACCCCGTCGAGCGGAGGGCCGCCCTCGACCGGGACCCCCGCGGCCGCGAGCACGGTAGGAAGCAGGTCGAGGGCGATGACCGGCCGGTTCTCGACCTTCCCGGCGGGCAGCGCCCCCTTCCACTGGATGAAGAAGGGGATCCGGACCCCGCCCTCGTAGACCTGCCCCTTGAAGCCCCGGAGGGGGTCGTTCCGCGAGGTGGTCTGGGGGGTCGGTCCGCCGTTGTCGGAGAGGAAGACGACGAACGTGTCCTCCTCGATCCCGTGGCGGCGCAGCGCCGCGAGGATCGCGCCCACCGCGTCGTCCAGCGCCGCGAGCATCGCCGCGTAAGTGAGGCGAACAGGGTCATCGATCTCCGGGAAGCGGGCGCGCAGCTCGTCCGGCGCCTGGAGGGGGGCGTGCACCGCGTTGAACGGCACGTAGAGGAAGAACGGGCTCTCGTGGTGGGCGTCGATGAAGGCCACCGCCTCGCGGGCGAAGGCGTCCGTCAGGTACTCGCCCTCCTCCACCGGCTCGGAGCCGCGGAGGATGGGGCTCCGGCCCGGCCGGCCTCCGGGGAAGTAGTCGTTGGCGCCGGAGAGGAAGCCGAAGAAGGAGTCGAAGCCGCGGCTCGGGGGCGTCAGTTCCTTCCGGTAGCCGACGTGCCACTTGCCCACCATCCCGGTGGCGTAGCCGGCCGCCTTCAGCCGCTCGGCAAGGATCGGCTCCGCCGCCGGTATGCCGAAGTCCGGGGAGGCGCTCCGCTCGTTCCCGGGGTTGTGCTCGAAGCCGAACCGCTGCGGGTAGCGTCCGGTGAGGAGGCCGGCCCGGGTCGGCGCGCAGACGGGGCACGGCACGTAGCCGTTCGTGAACCGGATCCCCGCGGTCGCGATGGAGTCGATCGCGGGGGTCTTGATGTCGCGACCGCCCTGCGCCCCGAGGTCCGCGTAGCCGAGGTCGTCGGCGAGGATCAGGACGACGTTGGGCGGCCGTTTCGCGGGTTCGCCGGCGATGGCCGCCGCGGAGAGGAGGAGGAGGGCGAGGGTCGGTCCGGACAGGCGCTTCACGCGGTCACCTCCCTTTCGGCCCCGCCGGGGCCATGGGGCGTTGAACACGCCCGGCGCGTCGCGGTTTCGGCCGATGGCCAGGTGCCGGCGGCGGCACGCCGGTCGAACCCCTCCCGCCCCCGGGCGACGGTGGAAGTCCTCCGCATGTCCGGACAGAACCCCGTCCGATCTGCAGCCGCACTGCACATCGGACGAGATCCGGTCATCGACCTGCTCATCGTGCAGGACGGGACGCTCTACCCGCTCGAGTTCAGGAAGTCGGCCTCGCCGGGCCGCGACGCGATCCGGCCGTTCGGGGCGCTCCGGAGGCTCGACCGGACGGTCGGGCCGGGAGGCGTCATCTGCCTGGTCGGGTCCTCCCGGCCGCTCGACGAGGGCCTCCTGGCCATCCCGGTCGGGGCGATCTGAAGATCGCCGAGCGTTTCCGGTCCCGCGCTCACCGCCACGCCGGGCGGAGATCCTGCGCGCGGAGGATCAGGACGGCGCGCGCCGTCTCCGCGAGGTCGCCGAAGGAGCCGTCGGGCTTCTCCCGGGCGAGCACCGCCGCGCGCGCGGCGAGGTACTCCGCTTTGAAGGCCGGGTCGTCGGACCGGGCGAGGAAGCGCAGCCGGAGCAGCGGGTCGGCCGGCGGCTCCGCGGACGGGGAGACATCGAGGCCGGCCGACTTCCCGATCCGCTTCGCCTCCTCGAACCACTCCGCGGCCTCCCGCGGGGCGCCCTCCGGGAACGGCGCCGCGAGCGCGCTCTGCGCCGAGGCCTTGAAGAGCGGCGAGGCGGTCAGCCCGTAGCCCTCGGCCATCGCCGCGGACGCGAGGGCGTGGGCGAGAGGGTCCTCGGAGAAGCGCCCGGCCGGGTCCTGGCCCTGCTTCAGCGCCCGCAGCCCCTCCCTCACCACTTTCTTGAACGGGCCGTGCTTGTGGGTGTTGCCGGTGGAGAGGATCGCGAGGAGAACGAGGGAACTCGTGGCCGTGTCGCCGAAGCCGCCGTCCTCCCGCCACTGACCCGCGAGCCACGGGACGGCGCCGGTCGGGGGCGGGGGGGCGAGTGGCGGACGGTCGGTCCAGATCTGCGAGCCGGCGGTGTTCTGCGCTCCCGGGAGGCCCAGCTCCCCCCATGCTTCCGGAGGAGGCGACTCCGCGAAGCCGCCGAGACCGTCACGGTGCCGGGCGGGGGGGACCGGAGCCCCGCCGGCCACGAACGGTCGGCGGTTCAGGAACCCGGAGAGCGGGGGATGGGCCGACGGGTCCGTCGCACGCCACCCGGTCGGAGCCGCCGGCGTCCCCCACACCAGCACCCACGAATGCCCCACACGGGCGAGCACGTCCAGCATCCGGAGGACCCGGCCGGCGGGGACCTCCGGCCACGCGTTCACCTCCATGGGCATCGCGCGGTGCTCCTCGGTAAGGAGGGCGTGGGTCGCGGCGAGGTTGCGCGGGCGGGCCGGCGCCCCCTCACCCGTCTGCAGGTCGATGACGTTCGGTCCGCGGTCCGGGATCATGCGGGATCCGTGCCTCCGGTCCCTCTGCAGGAACACCGCGAACGACGCCTCTCCCTCGCCCTCCTCCGGGCGGACCGCGAATACGATCCGCCAGATCCGGACCGAGGGATCGGCGGCGGCCTGCATCACCCACTGGACGTTGCGCCAGGGCACCCGGCGGTCGCAGCGCAGGACGAGCCACGCGAGGCTCTCCTGGTTCGGGCTCTCCATGTCCCGGACGGTCTCGGCGTGGGCGAAGAAGAGCGGCTCCAGGTCACCGGGACCGACGTCGCGGCCGGCGACCGTCACCCGGCCCTCGGGGTACAGGCTCACCACGAGCGGCGGCGGATCGAGGCGGGCCGGGTCCATGCCCACCGCGCCGAGGCGGGGGAGCTTCAGGTCGGCCCCCCCCGCGCCGCAGGCGGCAAGCAGGGCGAGCAGGAGGGGGGCGGTGGGTTTCATGGCGCACCTCGCGCCGCGCCGGGGGACAGGTGCCTCCACTCTACCACCCGCGGGCCGCCGGGCATGCGGAGGAAGGGGCCCGTTCACCCCGCGAGCGGGTCGGACCAGCGGAGGGCGCGGAACCGGGCGAAGTCCGCGTCCGTGGAGAGAAGCTCGGCGCCGTGCCCGATCGCGAGGGCCGCCAGGTGGGCGTCCGTCGTCAGGTTCCCGGCGGTCCCGGCCTCCCGGAGCAGCTCCTTCAGGATCCCCCAGTGCCCCTCCCGGGGATCGAGGATCCGGACGCCGGGCCGCGCGAGCCAGCCGTCCACCACCGCCATGGCCTGCGCCGGGTCGAGCGGGCGGGGGAAGACGCGGGGGCTGGTCACGAGGCGCAGGAAGCCGAGGATCACGACCCACGGGAGGGCCACGGCCTCCTCCCCGGACAGCGTGCGCTGAAGCCACGCCCGGGCCTCGCGATGGCGGGGGCTGTCGCGGTTCACGGCGTAGAGCAGCAGGTTCAGGTCGATGACCTTCATGCGTTCACTTCCGGAGCGCCATTTCGCGGGCGACCTCCTCCTCCTCCATCGCGTCGGCCAGCGCCAGCGCCTTGTCGAGGGGGCGGAGCGGCGGTCCCAGGGAGAAGGCGGGGCAGCGACAGGGACCCGGCGTCGGCCTCCCCGCTTCGAGCCCGCGGCGCAGCACCCGGTTCAGGAGGCGCTTGAAGGGCACCCCCTCGCGGTGGGCCCGCTCCCGGAGGCTCTCCAGCAGGTCGCGGTCGATGTCCACGGTGGTCCGCATGGCATGATGTTAGCGCATCACCAACATGATGTCAACGCATCGAGTGCTCCGTTCCCCCCGGCGCGGCCGGCGATAACCGGGCCGGAGGGCGCGGCGGCGCATAGGATGGGGCTTTCCACGGGAGGAGACCATGGCGCTCGCCGATCTGCGTGGGCAGGCCGTCCGGAAGACGCCGGAGGAGATGGCCCGGCATCTCGCGACCTTCCGGCTCGACCTCCGGTTCTCCGCCGGCGTGTGGTTCCTGTCGCCGCCCGCCTCGCGCTTCCACGAGCGGTACGGGCCGGAACTCGACATCCCGGCGCGCCTGGAGGTCGCCGCGGGGCTCGCCGACCACGGACTCGCCGCCGTCGAGGCGCACTACCCGAACGAAGTGAACGAGGAGAACCTCGACCTCTGGCGGAGCTTCGCGCGGGAGACCGGGATCCGCCTCCTCACGATCGTGCCATTGCTCTTCCACGGCCGGCAGTTCGAGTTCGGCTCCCTCTCGAGCCCGATCGAGCGGGACCGCCGCGAGGCGATCGACCTCGCGAGGCGAGCGTTCGCCCTGAACCGGGAGTTCGACACCGACTTCGCCGTCGTGTGGCCGGGGATCGACGGCTACGAGAACCCCTTCGGGATCGACCTCGCGGCGATGCGCGCGCGATTCACCGACGGCCTCGCCGAGGCGATGGACGCCGTGCCCGGCGTGCGGGTCGCCTTCGAGCCGAAGCCCTACGAGCCGCGGGGCCGGATCCTCTTCGGCACGACGCCGGAGGGCGTCCTCCTCGGCCGGCTCGTGGAGGCGCGGCTCGCGGTTCCGGAGAACCGCCGGCTCCTTTCCGAGGGCCACGCGCTCTGCGCCATGAACCCCGAGGTCGGCCACGCCCTCATGGCCGGGGAGGACCTGCCGTACGCCTTCTCCTGGCCGCTCTCCGAGGGGCGGCTCGCCCACCTGCACCTGAACAGCCAGCCCCTCGGCAACTTCGACCAGGACCTGAACGTGGGCGTCGTCTCCCCGGAGCAGCTCGAGGCGATGCTCTACGTGCTGAAGATGCACGGCTACCGGGGCCACTTCGGAATCGACATCAACCCGGAGCGGATGCCGGCGGAGACCGCCCTGCGGGTGAGCATGGACGCCGTGCGCGCGGCGAACGATCGGATCGAGGACCTCGACCACGAGGCGGTCCTCTTCGCCGCGAACCACCCGGAGCGGGCGCGCGGATGGCTCGAAGCCTACCTGGTGCGGATGCGGGCCCGCCACCCGGAGCGGCTCTCCCCGCTGCCGCCGCCCACCCGCTGATCGAGGAGACCATGGACCACCTGCTCGGCATCGACGTGGGGACCACCGGCGTGAAGGCCGTCCTCGTGCGGCCGGACGGCTCGGTCGCCGGCGAGGTGGCGACGGAACACCCGCTGTCCGTTTTGAGGCCGGGATGGGCGGAGCAGAACCCCGACGACTGGTACGCCGCCGCGACGGCGAGCATCCGGCGGGTCCTCGACGAGGCGGAGGTCTCCGGGAGCGAGGTCGCCGCCGTGGGACTCACCGGCCAGATGCACGGACTCGTGCTGCTCGACGGCCATGGCCGCCCGCTCCGCCCCGCGATCCTCTGGAACGACCAGCGCACCGCCGCGGAGTGCCGGGAGATCACGGCGCGGATCGGGGCGGAGCGGCTCATCGCGGTCACCGGGAAGCCGGCGCTCACGGGCTTCACGGCGGGGAAGCTCCTGTGGATGCGGCGAAACGAGCCCGCCCTGTTCGCGCGGGGGGCGACGGTCCTCCTCCCGAAGGACTCCGTCCGCCACCGCCTCACCGGAGTCCTCGCCACCGACGTATCCGACGCCTCGGGCACGAACCTCTTCGAGGTCGGCGCGCGCCGCTGGTCGACGGAGATCGCCGAGGCGCTCGGCGTGCCGGCGGCGTGGCTGCCGGAGGTGTTCGAAAGCCGGACGGTCTGCGCGGCGGTGAGCGGTGCCGCCGCCGCGGAGACGGGGCTTCTCGCCGGCACCCCGGTCGTGGCGGGGGCGGGGGACCAGGCGGCGCAGGCCCTCGGGACGGGGATCGAGGGACCCGGGGTGGTCTCCGTCACGATCGGCACCTCCGGGGTGGTCTTCGCCGCCACCGGGCGTTACACCCCGGATCCCTCGGGCGCGCTCCATGCCTACTGCCACGCGTCGCCCGGCCGCTGGCACCTCATGGGGGTCACCCTCGCCGCGGGGGGCAGCCTGCGCTGGTTCCGCGATGCCCTCTGCGCCCGGGAGAAGGCCGAGGCGGAGGAGGAGGGGCGCGACGTCTACGATCTCCTGACCGACGAGGCGGCATGGGTCCCGCCCGGGGCCGAGGGACTGCTCTTCCTGCCGTACCTCTCCGGCGAGCGCACCCCCCACGCCGACCCGGACGCCCGGGGCGTCTTCTTCGGCCTCTCGCTGCGCCACGGGCGGGGCCACCTGACGCGGGCGATCCTGGAGGGAGTGGCGATGAGCCTCCGCGACGGGCTCGCGCTCCTCGCACCCCTCGGCGTGACCTTCGACCGGCTGCGCCTCTCGGGGGGCGGCTCCCGATCGGTGCTCTGGCGGCAGGTGCTCGCCGACATGTTCGCGAAGCCGGTGGTCGAGGTCTCGGTGGCCCAGGGCGCCTCCTTCGGGGCGGCGCTCCTCGCCGGGGTGGGGGTGCGGCTCTTCCCGGACGTGGCCGAAGCCTGCCGGTGCACGATCCGCGAGACGGGCGTGACGAAGCCGGGCCCCGACGCGGAGTTCTATGACCGGCTCTATCCCCGATACCGCGCGCTCTACCCCGCGCTCCGCGAGGAGTTCGCCCGCCTCGCGACAATCCCGGAGATTTGAACCCCCGCCGATGCTCCGGACTACCATGGTCGGATGCTCGACGCGAAACTGATCCGGGGTGAACCGGAGAAGGTACGGGAGGCGCTGGCCGCCAAGGGCGAGACCGCCGACATCGACCGCTGGCTCGACCTCGATCGCCGGTTCCGGGAAAGGACCACCGCGTGGCAGGTCTGCCGCGCCGAACTGAACGCCGGCGGCGAGGCGGTGGCCCGGGCGAAGAAGGAGGGGCGGGACGCCTCCGAGGCCATCGCGCTGCTGCGGGACGTGAAGGCCCGGGACAAGGCCCTTCGCGAGGAGGTGGAGAACCTCGAGAAGGAACTCGACGGCATCCTCCTGCGGGTCCCGAACATCCCGCATCCCGACGTTCCGCGGGGGACCGACGCCAGCGGGAACCTGGAGGTATCGGTCCACGGGGTGAAGCCCGGGTTCGCCTTCCCCCCGAAGGCCCACTGGGACCTCGGCGCGGCCCTCGGGATCCTCGACATCGAGGCCGGCAGCCGCATCGCCGGCTCGGGCTTCCCCGTGCTCCGGGGCGCCGGAGCCCGGCTGGAGCGGGCCCTGATCTCGTTCATGCTCGACCTTCACACCGGCGAGCACGGCTACACGGAGATCTCGCCGCCCCACATGTCCCGGGCGGAGGCGATGGTCACCTGCGGCCAGATCCCGAAGCTGGAGGCGGACATGTACCGCTGCCGGGACGACGAGCTGTACATGATCCCCACGGCGGAGGTACCCCTCACGAACCTCCACCGGGACGAGGTCCTCGACGTCGCGGTTCTCCCCCGGCGCTACACGGCGCTCACGCCGTGTTACCGGCGCGAAGCCGGCGCCGCCGGGCGCGACACCCGGGGGCTCATCCGGGTCCACCAGTTCTTCAAGGTGGAGCTGATGGCCTACGCCCGCCCCGAGGACTCGGAAGCCGAACTCCTCCGCCTGCGGGGCTGCGCGGAGGAGGTTCTGCGCCGGCTCGGACTCCACTATCGCGTCGTGCTCCTCTGCACCGGCGACATGTCCTTCGCCAGCCGGCGCACCTTCGACCTGGAGGTCTGGGCGCCGGGTGTCGGGCGGTACCTCGAAGTCTCCTCCTGCTCGGTCTTCGGGGACTTCCAGGCCCGCCGGGCCGGCACGCGGTTCCGGGAGGGGGACGCCAAGCCCCGCTTCGTCCACACGCTGAACGGTTCGGCCCTGGCCCTGCCCCGGACGTGGATCGCGGTCCTCGAACAGTGGCAGCGCGCCGACGGGTCCGTCGAGGTTCCGCCGGTCCTTCGGCCCTACATGGGCGGTCTCGAGCGGATCGGGCCGCCGGGAGGAAGAGCATGACCCCCCGAACCCCGAAGTCCGGTCCGATCATCCTCGGGCTCGCCTGCGGCGCGATGGCCGGGCTCGGACTGCTCGTCGGACTCCTCCTCGGCCAGCGGTCGGACCGCGGGGATTCCCGGGCCGACCTGGAGGCCGGAAGGGCACGAACGGAGGCTCTCGGGGAGGATCTCTCCCGCGCCCGCCTCGAACTCGCCGACGCGAAGGACGCGGCGAGAAAGGCGGAGGGCCTCCTCGCGGAGAGCCGGGCGGAAGCCGCCGTGCTGCGGGCGGACCTCGAACGCGTGGGAGCGGAGCGGGACGAGCACCTCGCCGTCCGGATCACTCTCGAGCGGAAGCTCGACGACGCGCTGGAACTCCTCGCCACGCGGGGGAAGTGATTCTCGTTCCGGTAACCTCCTCGGTTTGATTTCTCAACCCGGGAGTCCGCCCCCCCCGTTTCCGCTCAATTGCCGTCGGGGAAATGCCGTTCCTACGGGTGTCGCGGAATGGCCCGGGGCTTGCGTAGGGGATGGCGGGACCTGAAGTCCCTCCCCGACGCGGGGCGGAGGAGCCGGATGTCCGACGGTGTCAATGCGATCTTCGGATTTCTGCAGGATCAGTGGCACTTGGCCCTGGCCATCGCGGCCGCCCTCGTCGTCGTCCTCTACGTTGCCTCCCGCCTCGTTTCGGCGCGTCGCGATCCGGTCGTGGACCGGCGCTTCGTCCGGTCCGGTGCGCGGAGCGGGCCGGTGCCGACTCCGGTAGCGGATCGGGACGAAGCGCCGGATGAGCGCCAGCGGTTCAAGGCCATCGTCACCGACCTGCGTATCGACAACGCCAAGCTGCTCGACCAGATCCGCAAGCTGAAGAACCGGACGGCGCTCATCGGGCCGCTGATGAAGGAACTGAACTCCAACGTGGACCGGGGCATGATGGCTCCGCTGGTGGAGCGCGTGCTCGATCGGGTGTTCGGCCCCGCCCGGATCCTGATGTACCTGAACGAGGGAGACCCCGAGGTCAATGAAGAGCTGACGCTCGTCGTCGCGCGGGGCGTGACCGGGCTGAGCCACGGGGATCGGCTGGACCCGGCGACAGGGGGCGGAGGTTTCCTCGGACTCGTCGGCCGCAAGCGTGTCGCCATGAGTCGCGCCGACCTGCGTTTCGAATCGAACCTCATGCGGCGGAAAGTGGCGGAGTCCGAAGTCGCCGGGGCGGACATCGAAATGGCCGTGCCGGTGGTGTACCGGAGCCACCTGCTCGGCATCCTCGGGATCGCCGGTCTTCGCGAGGAAGCGGAGGATGCTCTCGCCCTGTTCGGGATGATCGGGGACCTGACCGCGCTGGCTTTCGCGAACTACCTGCAGTTCCACAAGATCGAGCAGCTCGCGAACTCCGACCCGCTGACCCTGCTCTTCAACAAGGGGTACTTCCTCGACATCTGCGATCAGGCGGTGCGGACGGCCCTGGAGAGGTCCCAGCCGCTCTCGATCCTCATGTTCGACGTGGACAACTTCAAGAACTACAACGACACGAACGGCCATCTCGCGGGAGACCGCCTGCTGCGCCGGCTCGCGGAACTGATGAAGGGCATCGTGCGCGATCGGGGGGTACTGGCCCGGTTCGGCGGCGAGGAGTTCATCGCCGTGTTCCGTGGTACTCCGGAGGAAGCCCGGGAGACGGCCGAGGAGATCCGGATGGCCACCGCGGGCCATCCCTTCGAACACCGGGAGAGGCAGCCGCTCGGCTTCCTCTCGGTGAGCGGCGGGGTCGCCTCGCTGCCCGTGCACGGCACGACGGTGGAAGACCTGATCGGTGCCGCCGATGCGGCGCTCTACCGAGGCAAGTGGTCCGGCCGCAACCGGATCGAGGTCGCGGGGGACATCACCGCCGACTTCCCGGTCATGGCTCGGGCGTCGAGGGATGCGATCACGAGGGTGATCGACTGATGTCGAACTTCGAAAATACCTGATTTCCCGGAGTCCCGACGGGTCGGTCCCGTCGGGTGCGCGCCGACTCCGCGCCAAAGGCGGGAGGTTCCCGACGAGGCGCACCCGCGTCAGCGGCGCGTCCGGAGACGGTCCGGGAGATGACCCGGGGGCCGGCATGGTGCCGGCCCCCAGCCTTTTTGCGGGTGCCAGCGGCCCGTCGTCGTAGGCCCTCGTGCGTGCGAAGGCCCCTCGGCGACGGGCTGCTAGCGGGTGAGTCGGAGGAGGGCGATCGAGGCGACGAGGTACGGCCGGACCTCATCGGCCGCCGCGGCCTCCTTCAGGCCTTCGGCTCCGCCGAGGAAACCGAGCCCGCCTTCCGCCGCACCCTCCTCGTCGCGGGGGAGCGGCGTCCGGAGGTAGGCCAGGAGCGCCGGGACGGCGGCGCCATCACCGAGTGCCCCGAGGGCCCGCGCGGCGTCCACGTGATGGTCCGCGGAGGCGAGTTTCCCCTCGAGGTATGCTCGCGCGCCGGTCTCGGCGGGCACCCGGCCCAGCGCGGCGATCCCCAGAGCGGCAAGCGTGGGCTTGAGGCGTCCCAGGACTTCGTCGTCGGCCTCGATGCTCTGGAGCAGGGCCTGGATCGGGCGTTCCCCTCCTCCGGGATGCCGGACGAGGACCTGCATCGACTCCACCGCCTCGATCGGGCGCGCGGAATCCAGCGACTTCCGGAGCGCGGCCCGGGCCGGTCCGTCACCCAGCGCGAGAAGGACGCCACCCGCCGCGGCGCGGAGCTCGGCATCCTCTCCGGCCGAGGCGAAGACCTTCTGCGCGAGCGGCCGCAGCTCCGCGAGTTTCCGGCTCTCGGCTTCCCGGAGCGCGAGGAGGCACTCGTCGCGCCCCCTCTTCGCCGCCTCGATCAGCTCCTCCGAAGGCCGCTCGGGTGACGGCGCCGGAGGGGAACGGGCGATCATCTCCTCCGCCGTCCGCCGGTCCTCCGGAGAGCCGCTCCCGGCGAGGGGAGCGAGCAGCGCCTTCCACTCGGCCTCCGGCAGGGCGAGGGGCAGGGCCTCCCACTCCTCGGGGTTCCCCCGGAGCGTCGCGCGCACCGCCCGCAGGGCGGCGGCACGGAGGTCCGATCGACGGCCGGGTTTCTCGATGCCCTCCGCGAACAGCCCCGAGAGGTCGCCCTTGCGGACCCGCCAGGAGTCCAGGAGGCGCAGGAGGTCGGCGTCCCCGGGGTTCTTCCCGAGGAAAAAGTCGATCATCTCCTTCGCGCCATCGAGGTCGCCTTCCCCGAGGAGCGCCTCGATGCGGGACAGCACTTCGGCTTTCCGGTCCCGGCCATCGCCTCCCGCGACGGCCGGGATCGCGATGGCGGAGATGGCCAGCAGGATGGTGGCTGCTCTCATGCCCGGATTCTACCCGAGCATCTCCTTCGCGATCGAGAGGACGTTCGCCGGGGTGAAGCCGAAGCGCTTCGCCAGTTCCGAGGCGGGGGCGGAGGCGCCGAAGCGTTCCATGCCGAGGAACCGGTCGCCGGGGGAGAGGAAACGATCCCAGCCGAACCGGATGCCGGCCTCCACGACGAGGCGCCGGCCGGGAGGGAGAACGGTGTTCCGGTACTCCTCGTCCTGCTCGAGGAACAGCTCGGGGCACGGCATCGAGACGATCCGGGCACGAATGCCCTCCCCGCGGAGCGATCTCCCGGCGGCGAGCGCCAGGGAGACCTCGGAGCCGGTGGCGAGCAGGGTGATCGCCGGCTCGCCTTCGCCGCCGAGGAGCACATAGCCGCCGCGCCGCACCCCGGTGGCCGGGGCGACCTCCTTCGGGTCGAGCACCGGGAGGCCCTGGCGGGTCAGCACGAGGGCCGTGGGGCCGTCGGTCCGCTCCACGGCCATCGCCCACGCCACGGCGGTCTCGGAGGCGTCCGCGGGGCGGAGGACACGGAGGTTCGGGATGACCCGCAGGGCGGCGAGATGTTCCACCGGCTGGTGGGTCGGACCGTCCTCGCCCACGAAGACGGAGTCGTGGGTGAAGACGTGGATCACGGGCAGCCCCATGAGCGCGGCGAGGCGCATCGAGGGCCGCATGTAGTCGCTGAACACGAGGAACGTGGCGGTGAAGGGCCGGAAGCCTCCATGGAGGGCGAGACCGTTGGCGATGGCGGCCATCCCGTGTTCGCGCACTCCGAAGCGGAGGATGCGGCCGGAGAAGTCGCGCCGGGTCACGGCGTGCGAGCCCTGGATGTCCGTCTTGTTCGATTCGGCGAGATCCGCCGAGCCGCCCACCAGGGAGGGGACGGCGGCGGCGATGGCGTTCAGGCAACGGTGGGAGGCCTTGCGCGTGGCGATGGACGCCCCCGGCTCGAAAGCCGGCAGGGGAAGGTCGGGCGGAACGTCTCCGATGATGGCGCGTCGCCAGGTCTCCCACTGTTCGGGCTGGTCGTGCTCGAACTGCTCGGCCTTCATCTCCCACCAGCCGACTTCCTTCTCCATGAGCACGAGGCGTCTCCGGAAGAACTCCCGGACCGGTTCCGGGACTTCGAACTCTCGCTCCGGGGCGAAGCCGAGAGCCGCCTTCACCGCGCGGACCTCCTCCTCGCCGAGCGGAGCTCCGTGGGAACCGGCGCTGTCCTGCTTCCCGGGCGACTTGTAGGCGATGTGCGACCGGCCCACGATGAGGCTCGGCCGGTCCGTCGTCTCGCGGGCCTGCACGATCGCCGCCTCGATCGCGGGGTGATCGTGACCATCCGCCGTCTGGACGTGCCAGCCCATGGCTTCGTACCGGCGGCCGACGTCCTCGGTGAACGTCTGGTCGGTGGAACCGTCGATCGTGATCCGGTTCGAGTCGTACCAGACGATGAGTCGTCCGAGCCCCAGGTGGCCGGCCAGGGAGGCGGCCTCGGACTGCACTCCCTCCATCATGTCGCCGTCGGAGGCGATGACCCACGTCGTGTGATCGGTGATGACGCGGTCTTCGGCATTGAACCGCGCGGCCAGCATCCGCTCCGCGAGGGCCATCCCCACGGCGTTGGCGATCCCCTGGCCGAGCGGTCCCGTGGTGGTCTCGACCCCCGGAGTGTGCCGGAACTCCGGATGGCCGGGAGTCAGGGAGCCCCACTGGCGGAAGGCCATCAGATCCTCGCGGCCGACCTTGAAACCCATCAGGTGGAGGAGGGAATAAAGCAGCATGGACGCGTGGCCGGCGGACAGGACGAGGCGATCACGATCCGGCCAGTCCGGCCGGGTGGCGCAGACCTTCAGGAACCGGGTGCACAGCACGGCGGCGAAGTCCGCAAGCCCCATCGGCGCGCCGGGATGGCCGGAGTTCGCCTTCTGGACCGCCTCGATGCTGAGCACGCGGATCGAGTCCGCGACAAGTTCCGACAGGGAAACATCCTGGCTGGCGGCCATCTTCGCTCTCCATATCCGCGGCCCTCTTTCGTACCGATACCCGGCCGGTGGAGAAAGGGGGAGGGAAAACGGGCGGGGGATGGGGCGCCGGATCGGCGCGTGTTTCCACTGGATTCTGCCGTCCCCATGCAGTATCATTGTATGGCTGAGGGAAGTTGGCCCGCCTGCGGGAAAAGGATGAACGGATGCCCCATCCGAGATGTTTCACGGCGTGGCCTTGTTTCTCCGGTTGTGGCTGGTAAAATCAAGATAAAGAGGTCGGATTTCGGTTGACGGGCGTCTTTCGGCAGGCTATTCTAATTCGGACAATGCGGTCCCGATTAGTCGAAATGTGGTGACGGACGACGATCCCGACCGTATAAGCGAGGAAGATCTCCATAGGCACTGATACCGGCCCCGGGCCGGGAGCGAGAAAGATGATCACCAAGGAATACATCGTATCCGAAATCGGGAACCTCATCTCCCAGGAGCGGCTCCTCGAGAAGCTCCTGGAGCGAGCGTCGAGGGCTCCCGAGGATCCTCGGGAAGTCGCTTTCCTCTGGAACCTGGCGACGGAATGCCGCGACCACGCGCGCATCCTCTCCCGTCACCGCCGCGAACTCGAGCGGACGGCCCCGGAGATCCCCTACCCGCGCTGGCCGCGCGGCAAGGGGCCCCAGCCGGACGACGCGCTCCACCAGGCCCGCGACCTCGCCCAGCGGCTGTCGGCGGATTACCGGTCGAGCGAGACCCTCGCCGACGACCCGTACCTCCGCAAGTTCCTGACGATCCTCTCCCTGGAGCACGATCGCCGGGCCCTCGAGCTCACCGGCATCGCCGACGGGGTCTGCATCTTCTCCGACCTCGACGTCCCCGAGCCGGCGGAAGTCGACGGCGAAGGCGAAGAGGACTAGGTTCGACATCCGCCCGCGGCAGGATCCGCCGCGGGCCGCTGGATGACCGGGGGGGCGCCAGACGCCCCCTTGGTGATTCACCGACGGCTCACTCGCTCCGGGGTTCCTCGTCGGCGAGGGCCAGTTCCCGCGCGGCGATGACCACTTCCGTGACCCGGTCCTTCTCGCGGGCGATCGTGCCGACGACGAGGGCCGTGTACACGAGGACGGGGAATGCGATCCCCTCCAGGATGG
>JALOQY010000379.1 GCA_025459285.1 Planctomycetota bacterium
CGAGCCCCGAGGACGTCCACGGCATGCACGCGGCCCAGGCGATCCTGACCGCCAAGGGCGGCATGACGAGCCACGCGGCCCTCGTGGCCCGCGGCTGGGGAAAGTGCTGCATCGTGGGCTGCTCGGCCGTGGACATCGACGCCGCCCGCAAGGTGATGACGGTGGCCGGGCAGGAGATCCGGGAAGGCGACTGGATCACGCTGAACGGAACTCTCGGCGCGCTCTACGCCGGGCAGCTTCCCCTCGTGTTCCCGGACCTCGAGCACAACGAGGAGGTGAAGCTCCTCCTCACGTGGGTGGACAAGATGCGCCGACTCGGCGTGCGCACGAACGCCGACACGCCGAAGGACGCGGCGCGCGGCCGGGCCTTCGGGGCGGCCGGCATCGGCCTCTTCCGGACCGAGCACATGTTCTACGGCGAGGGCTCCGACCAGCCGCTCTTCCTCCTCCGGAAGATGATCGCGAGTTCCACCGTCGAGGAGCGCCGCAGGGCCCTCGACGAGCTCTACCCCTTCATGAAGAAGGACATCAAGGACACCCTGGAGGTCATGCACGGGCTGCCGGTGACGATCCGCCTCCTCGACCCGCCGCTCCACGAGTTCGTGCCGCACGACGCGCAGCGGCTCGCGGATCTCGCGGCGAGTCTCGGCATCACCCTCGCCGACCTCGAGAAGCGCGCCGACGGTCTCCGCGAGAGCAACCCGATGATGGGCCACCGCGGCGTCCGCCTCGGGATCACCTACCCCGAGGTCTCCGAGTGCCAGGTCCGGGCGATCCTCGAGGCCACCGCCGAACTGCTCGAGGCGGGCGTCAAGGTCCTCCCCGAGATCATGATCCCGGTCACGTCCGTGGACACGGAGCTCGAGGACCAGGCGAGGCTCGTCCGGCGCGTCCATGACGAGGTGGCGAAGAAGTTCGGCATGAAGAAGGTCCCCCACCTCTACGGGACGATGATCGAGATCCCGCGGGCGGCGCTCACCGCTGACCGGATCGCCGAGCACACCGAGTTCTTCAGCTTCGGGACGAACGACCTCACCCAGATGACGTTCGGTTTCTCGCGCGACGACATCGGCGGGTTCCTGCCGTACTACCTCCGGGACACCGACGACACCGGCGCGAAGAAGCGGCCGCTGCTGCCCGCCGATCCGTTCGGCACCATCGACCGGGACGGCGTCGGCGAACTCGTCCGCGTCGGCATCGAGCGCGGCCGCAAGACCCGACCGGACCTCAAGGTCGGCATCTGCGGCGAACACGGCGGAGACCCCGCCTCGGTCTGGTTCTGCCATGAGGTCGGCATGAACTACGTCTCCTGCTCCCCGTTCCGGGTGCCGATCGCCCGGCTCGCCGCGGCGCACGCGGCGCTGGCCGACGCGGACGCGGCGGCGGCCGCTCCGAAGAAGGCTCCGGCGAAGAAGCCCGCCGGAAAGGCCCCGGCCGCGAAGCCCGCTCCGAAGAAGGGTGCGGCGAAGAAGCCGGCCGGCCGGAAGCGCTGACCCCTGCCATTCCCGCGGCCCCGCCGTCCATCTCGGGCGGCGGGGCCGCTTCGTCAGAAGGGCCGGAGCAGGAGGCTCGCGAAGGTGGTGAGAGGCGCGTTTTCGTTCTGCGTCTCGAAGAAGCGGTTCAGCGAGTCCACCGCACGCCGGAGCTTCTGCACCGTCTCCCGGTCGTTCAGGAAAAAGCCGAGCGGCGTGTCCCGGTCCACGATCCCCGCGGAGGCGGTCTCCACCCTCCGGGCCGCGCTCTCCACGGATTCGAGCGTCCGCTCCACGCGTCGCCAGGGTTCGTCGCTCGTGAGGAGTCGCCCGAGGCCGCGCTCGGTGGAGGTGATCGCCTCGAGGTTCGCCACGACATCCAGGAACCGGTCGTGGAGCGTCGCGTCGGATAGGAGAGCCCCGATCGTCCCCTTGCCCTGCTCGAGGTTTCCCGCCACCGTCTTCAGGGACGAGAGCGTCCGCGCCAGATCGTCCTTCATGCCGGAGTCGGTGAGGAGCGCCGGCAGGAGCCCGTCCCCCTCGTCGATCTTCGCCGCGATGCTCTCGATCCGCTGGAGCACGGTCCCGATCCGGCCGGCCACGTCCGTCTCGTCGAGACGCGCCGCCACCCGGCTCGCGGAGCCGAGCGTCTCCTCCAGCCGCGCGAGGCTCCGCGTGCCGCTCTGGTTCAGCGCCTTCGCGAACTCCTCGAGGTTCTCGACGAGGCTCCGGATACGGGCCTGATTCTCGGCGAGGATGTCCTCGGCGCGCGCGAGCGCCTTCGTGGCGGCTCCCAGCATGTCGAGACCCGTCTCCCCGCGGAGATCGGCCTCCTCCGGCAGCGGCCCGGCGGTCGTTTCGCCGCGGTCCACGGCCAGGAACTGCCCCCCGAGCGCGGAGGCGGTGGCGATGCGGAACGTCGCGTTACGGTTGAGCTTCGGGTCGTCGTAGAAGCGCACCGTCACCAGGATGTCGTCCTGCTCCGGCCGGGCGGTGATCGACCGGATCTTGCCGCTGCGCACGCCGTTCACGCGAACGTCGCCGCCCTCCTCCAGCCCTCCCACGTCCCGGAAGGAGATGGTCCGCAGGTGGGCCGGCTTCAGCGAAAAGTCGGCGAGGAAGATCGTCACCACGCCGAGCGCGGCGAGCAGGCCGAAGAACACGAGCCCGGTCAGGAAGTCACGGGATCTCTCCATCGGGTCACCTCCGCGGGTCTGGCACCCGGTGCGTCATTCTGGTGGTTCGGGGCCTGGCCCCGAAGTGCTCACGCATAGAAGAAGGCGGTCATGAGATAGCCGACGACGAGGATCAGCATGATCGACGCCACTACCGTGCGGCGGACGGCCCGGCCCACGCCGAGCGCCCCGCCGTGCGCCAGGAGACCCTGCGCACACGCCACGGAGGAGATGAGGACGCCGAAGACGACGGACTTCACGAGGCCCGAGTAGACGTCCTTCGGCAGGAACCCGAGGAAGTCGCGTCCCTCCAGCGTCTGCCGGGCGAGATCGAAATAGCGGCCGAAGGGGACGCCCAGCCGGGCCTGGGCGACGATGCCGCCGCCGAGGATCCCCACGATGTCCACGAGGACGGTGAGGGCCAGCGCCATCAGGGTGAAGCCGACGATCCGCGGCATCACCAGCATTTCCACCGGGTCCACGGACATGACCTCGAGGGCGTCGATCTCCTCCGAGACCTTCATCGTCCCGATCTCCGCCGCGATCGTCGAACCGGCCATGGCGGTGAGGATGATGGCGGTGATGATCGGGCCCATCTCCCGGCAGACCGTGGCCGCCACGATGATGCCGATCGTCTCGGCCTGTCCGACCTTGCGGAACTCGATCCCCGCCTGCAGCGCGAGGATCATGCCCGTGAAGACGCCCACCACCGTGGTCACCCCGATCGCCTTGACCCCGCAGAAGTACATCTGGGCGAAGATCGCGGCGATGCGCCGCCGGCTCAGGAGACCACGGGGAACGGTCAGCAGGGCCGCGAGGAGCGTGCGGACGGTGAATCCCGCCTGGTCCGCCCCGCGGCGGATCTGCGCTCCGGTGCTCGCGATCACCCCCTGTCGCATGGGCATCCTCACAATGGGATCCGGATGAGCCACAGGAGGCGGAGCGCCGCCTCTCCCGCCTTCTCCTCGTAGCCGAGGAAGCCGGAGAGGAGGCTCACCGCCGTCTCGTCCCGGCCGGTCCGGGCCTCGAGAAGTGTCCAGAGCCAGGCCCAGTTCGCATCGAAATCCCCGTCGTCGAGGAACGGGAAGAGACTGAGGAACCGGACGTGGGAGGTCCCCTCCGCGTTCTCGGTGCGGCGGGCCAGCGGCCAGATCCAGGTGTCCGAACCCCGCGGCCCGCCGCCGGCGGTGGTGCGCACGGCGTCGCGGAAGAGGAAGGCCGCCTGGAAGGACCTGACCCGGCCCTCGGGCACCGGGTAGTCGGAGTGCCAGAAAACGGGCCACAGGAACCACTGCCGGTGGTCGTCCAACTTGTCCCGGTAGCCGTAGAGCGGCCAGATCCGGAAGGCGTCCTCGTCCTCCCCGGTGACCCGCCGGTAGACGGGGAAGAAGAGGTTCGTCTCGCGCCAGCCCGCGGCGTTCCCGGAGTCGGAGAAGAACGGGAAGAGCCAGGTGGTCGTCCACTCGACGTCGGATTCGCGGGAGCCGTAGAACGGGAAGATGAAGAAGTGCGAGACGGGGTGGTCCGTGTCGAGCCTCTCCTCGCCCCAGGTGAAGAAGGGCCACAGGATCGACCGGCTGAAGGACTTCCCTTCGTTCTCCTTCCACGACCAGAAGGGCAGGATCCGGAAGTCGCGCTTCCCGTCGCCCTCTCCCCCCGACACCAGGGGCCACAGGACGTGCCAGGCCTCGTAGCCCCGCTCGCTCGTCTCGAGGTAGAGCGGGAAGCCGTAGATCCGGATCTCGTCCTTGGCCAGGAGCCCCCGGAGGTTCCCGTAGAGCGGACCGTGTCGCTCCCCCCGAAGAGGAACGGGAGGACGGCCCAGTCGGCGTCCCGCCACTCCCCCTCGCCCCCCGTGAACTCCCGGTCCCAGAACAGCGGGAAGATGTAGGACTGCGTGCTCTCCCCGTCGTACCAGCGCCGGTACAGCGGATAGAGGACCTGGACCTCCGTCTTCGAGGGCGCCGAAACACGGCGGTAGAAGGGGGGGAACCCGCTCTCCTCGCCCGCCGGCTCCGCCAGCGACGCACAGCCCCCGAGCGCCGCGAGACCGGCGAAGAGGAGCAGGATCTCAGACCGGGACGTCGACCGTGTCGAGGATCCCACGGATCACCTTCTCCCGTTCGTCCTGCCCCCCCTCGTACGCGAAGCCCTTGCCGATGACGCGGTGGGCGAGGACGCTCGGGGCGAGCCTCTTGATGTCGTCCGGGAGCACGTAGTCACGCCCCTCGGTGAGGGCCAGCGCCTGGGCGGCGCGGTAGAGGAAGAGGGACCCGCGCGGGCTGACGCCGATCGTCAGGGAGCGCGAGCGCCGCGTCTCGGAGACGATCGCGAGGATGTAGCCGGCGAGGCTCTCCTCCACCCGGACCTCCCGGACCCACTTCTGGATGGCGAGGACCTCGTCGCGGTCCATGACCGGCGTGATGGGACTCGGGCAGCGGGTAGGTCCCCTCGAACTCGAACGGATTCTGCGTGGCGAGGACGATGAACGGCGGCCCGAGCGGATGGGTCTTCCCGTCCACCGAGACCTGCGCCTCGTTCATGGCCTCGAGCAGCGCGGACTGGGTCCGGGGCGTGGTGCGGTTGATCTCGTCCGCGAGGAGGACGGACGCGAAGATCGGCCCCTCCATCCACTGGAAAGTCCCGTTCTTCGGGTCGTAGACCGACACGCCGAGGATGTCCGACGGTAGCAGGTCCGGCGTGAACTGGATGCGCTTGAACGGCAGCGAGAGCGACTGCGCGAGGGCCCGCGCGAGCGTGGTCTTGCCGACGCCGGGCACGTCCTCGATGAGCACGTGTCCGCCCGAGAACAGGGCCACGAGGGTGCGGATCACCGCGCCGGACTTCCCGACGAAAACCTTCTCGATGTTGGCGCGGAGGAGGCCGATCCTCTCAGCGATCCGCTGCGGGGTCACGTCGCCGCTCACTAGCCCCCCTCCCCGGCGCTCATCATCTCGTCGGTGACGTCGAGGTTCGTGGTCGTGCTCTCTACATCGTCGTGGTCCTCGAGCGCCGAGAGGAGCGCGAGAGCCTTCTGTCCGGTGGCGGCGTCCAGCTCGACCCGGGCCGACGGAAGGCTCGTCACCTCGGCGGAGGCCACCTCGATCGACGCCGCGGCCAGCGCCTTGCGGATCGCGCCGAGGCTCTCCACGGGCCCCGTGATCTCGTAGGTTTCGCCGGTGGAGGCGAGATCCTCGGCTCCTCCGTCAAGCGCCGCCTCCAGCACCTTGTCCTCCTCGTACTTCGCGGCATCCACGGTGACGAAGGCCCGGGTGTGGAACTGCCACGCCACGCATCCGGTGCGTCCGATGGAGCCACCGTGGCGCTCGAAGAGCTTCTTCATCTCGCCGGAGGTCCGGTTGCGGTTGTCCGTCACCACCCGGACCATGATCGCGACGCCGCCGGCCCCGTATCCTTCGTAGGTCACCTCTTCGTAGTTGACCCCCTCGATCTCCCCGGTGCCTTTCTTGATGGCCCGCTCGATGTTGTCCCGCGGCATGTTCGCCGCGCGGGCGCGGTCGATGGCGTACTTGAGCGCCAGGTTGCTGTCGGGGTCGCTGCCCCCGTCGCGCGCGGCGATCGTGAGCCCCTTCGCGAGCTTGGAGAACATCTTCCCCTTTTTCGCGTCGGCGGCGCCCTTCTTGTGTTTGATGGTTGCCCAGTGCGAGTGACCGGACATGGTATCTCACCTCCCGGAACCGACATGGACCGACCGGTGGAGCCTACCGGAGACGGCGCGGCCCCGGGAATTCTACACGATGAAAGGTCATCGAGATGGCTGAACCGGATCCGCTCGACGCGGTCATCCTGGCCCGGGCGGTGCTCACGAGCCGGACCGAGGACGAGCTCGCGCGGGCATTCTGCGACGCCTTGCTGCCCATCCTCGGGGCGGAGTCGATCTCCTTCTCCACCGTCGCGGCGCCACCTCCGGCCGTCAGCGCGCCGGTCCTGACCGGCTCCCTCCGGACGGGCTGGCTCTCCGCCCGGTTCGCCGCCCCGGTGCCGGCACCCCCCCCGGCGCTCGCCGCGGCGGCCGAGGTGTTCGGCCTGGCCGCTGCGCGCCTCGCCGACGGTCCCCCACCGGACCTCGAGACCGCTCTCCGGGAGATCGCCCACGAACTGCGGACCCCCCTCACCGCCATCCGGTCGTTCTCGGAGATGCTCCTCGCCCACGAAGAGGATTCCGCCACCGCCCGCGAGTACGTGTCGGTCATCCACGACGAGGCGGTCCGCCTCTCCCGCCTCGTGGGCGGCCTCCTCGACCTGTCCCGCCTGCGGTCGGGGCGGGTGGAGTGGGACTTCCGTTCCGAGGATCTACCGGCCGCGGTGCGCCGGGCGGCCCGGTCGGTCTCCACCGCCGCGGGGGAGAAGGGCATCGTCATCTCGACTCGCGTGGACCCCGCGATCGGCCCCCTCGTCTTCGACCGGGACCGCGTGATCCAGGTGCTCGTGAACCTGCTCTCGAACGCCGTCCGCCACGGACCGCCGGGCTCCGCGGTGACGGTGACCGCCGAGGCGCACGACGGTGGGGCCCGCCTCATCGTCACCGACGAGGGGCCCGGCGTCCCTCCCGAACGCCGGGACGGGATCTTCGGTTTCGAGGGGGCGCGGGGCGGCCTCGGCCTCGCGATCTCGAAGGGCATCGTCTTCGCCCATGGCGGCGCGATCGGCGTCGAGGAAGCGCCCGGCGGCGGAGCCGCGTTCTACTTCACGCTCCCGGCCTCGCCCCCGTCCGCCGGAGGCTGAGGCAGGCGGATCGGCTCCACGCCCCCGGACTCCGCCGGCGCGGACCGGCGCGGGGGCGCCTTCCGATCCTTCTCCAGCTCGCCGCCACCCCGGAGGAGCAGGAGCAGCAGCCCCCCCGCGGCGGCGAGGAGCGCGATGGTGACCGCCGCCGCCACCCAGCGCCCCGCGGCGCCGCGCCGCCGCCGGACCGCCGCCGCCCCGCGGGGTTTCGGGGGTATCCGCGGCGCCGGAGGCGGCTCCGCCGCGGGAGCGGGAGCCGGCGCGGGCGGCGGCGGGGTCTCCAGCGCGAGTCCCATCTCCTCGATCACCTCGTCCGGGGCGAGCGCGATCGCCACCTTGCCCACGAGGAACGCCGCACCCAGGCGGACTTCTACACGTTCGCCGCCGAGAAGCCGCTTCCCCTCGACGAAGGTCCCGTTGTGACTGCCGAGGTCGGAGACCGTGTAGCCGCGATCGGAGCACTCGATGAGGGCATGGCGCCGGGAGACCGAGCGGTGCGGGATCGGCACGTCGGCGTCGAGGCTGCGCCCGAGCACCACGACGCGCCCGGGCAGCGGCAGCCGCCGGTCGGGGATGACCGTGTCCTTGATGAGGAGGTGCGCCACGCGTTGCCTCCTCGCGGCAATGTGCGTGCCGGTCACGCCGGGCTGCTAGGCTTCGCGCGATGGACGTGCTGATCCTGTCCCGCAACGTCGCGATCTACTCCACGAGGCGGCTCACCGAGGCGTTCCGCGCCCGGGGCTTCGCCGTGCGGGCCCTCGACCCCGCGGCGATCGGCGTGCGCCTCGGTCCCGAGGGCCCCTCCCTCGCGACGGCGGGGCTGTCCCTGCCCCTCCCCGCGGTGGCCGTCCCGCGCATCGGGGTCCAGGTCACCGAGCACGCGCTGGCCGTGCTGGCGCAGCTCGAGCTGCTCGGTGTCCCGCTGACCGCCGGCAGCCGGGCGGTCCACGCCTCGCGGGACAAGATGCTGGCACTCCAGACGCTGGCCGCGGCCGGGCTCCCCGTCCCCCCCACCGCCCTCGCCCGGCAGTCCCCGGATGCCGACTGGGCGGTCTCGGCGGTGGGCGGCCCGCCGGTGGTCCTCAAGTTCCTGACCGGGACGCACGGCGTGGGCGTCTTCCTCGCGGAGTCGGTCGATGCGGCGCGGACGGTCCTCGACGCGATGTGGGGCATCGAGCGGAACCTCCTCGTCCAGAAGTTCGTGAAGTCCGCCGCCGGGCGGGACGTGCGGCTCTTCGTGGTGGGCGGCGAGGTGCGCGCGGCGATGCGGAGGTTCGCGCCGCCCGGCGCCTTCCGGGCCGGGCTCCACTCCGGCGGTCGTGCCGAGGCCCTCGTGCCGGAGCCGGCGCTCGCGGACCTGGCCGTCCGGGCGGCGGCGGCGCTCGACCTCTCCATCGCCGGGGTGGACCTCCTCGAGTCGGAGGACGGTCCGCTGGTCAACGAGGTGAACTCGAGCCCGGGCCTCGAGGGCATCGAGGACGCCACGGGAGTCGACCTCGCCGCCACGATCGCCGACCACGCCCTCGCGCTGGCCGCCCGTCGGTCCACGGCAGGTCCGTCCGGAGAGCGGGGGCGATGATCCCCCGCGGGCCGCGCCGGGTCAGGGCTCGCGCCGCGGCCCGCCGCGCGCCGTGCGCATGGTCGTGAGGGCGCCCTGCCGGGTGTACTACTGACCTTCGAAATCTCCGCGCCGCTCGCGGACTTCGCGAGAGCGAGCGCCAAAGGCCCCGCCGCCGCAGGCGGCGAGGACGGGAGGCCGCGCGGCGGCCCTTCGTGGGCCTCCACGGCTCTGCCGTGGGAGCGGGCTCCGGGGGAGCACGCGATCGGCCCACGCGGGGAGGATCTGCCTCCCCGCAGAGATGAGACAGCTCGGGCGCGCCCGTCGCGACAGGGTTGCGGGCGTGCCCGCGCTGTGATCGCCTGCCCGCAACGGGAGGCCCGCCATCAAGACTGCGGTGTTGTCCGCGGGGGCGGGCCCCGCCGGCCCGGGGCCTGGCCGGGGCCCTTCCCGGCGGCCGGCCCGAAGAGATCCCGGCGACCTTGGTCGACCTGTGGGGCGCTCTCTGGAGGACACTCCTTGACGAGAATGCCGTCAAAGAGAGAGGCTTTGCCGCGGCTG
>JALOQY010000063.1 GCA_025459285.1 Planctomycetota bacterium
GCCCCCGGCCTCCACGAGGAGGCCGATGCCGCCGGCCAGGGAGTGGCCGTCCCCGAAGTCGGCGCGGCGGCCGAAACCCGCCCCCTGGACGAAGGAGACCGACTGGCCACGGAAAGGCTCGCTCACGTTGCCCCGGAGATCAGCCGCGTACTCGTCGTTGCCCGCGCCGTCGAGGAGCACCCCGGCGCCGAGAGTCCCTCCGAATCCCTGGGCCTCGGTCCGGCACTCGTAACGGTCCCGCCCGGACCGGTCGAGAAGGAGGGCGACCCCCGCGTGGGCCGCGCCCATCACCCATCGTCCCCCGGAGTAGTGGTCGTCGCCCGCGCGATCGACGAGAAGGCCGGTCCCGTACCAGGCACAGGCAACTCCCGATTCCTCGGCGGAGTAGCGGTCGTTCCCGGCGAGGTCGAAGAGCGCGCCGACGCCGTGATTCCCGCAGGCCAGGGCCGCTGTGCCCTCGCCGGCGTCATAGTGATCGTCGCCCGCGAGGTCGATGACGAGCCCCACCGGCCGGTCGAGGGACAGGGGCACGGCGTGGCGGCCCCGGTACTGGTCGTTCCCCCCGGTATCGATGACCACCGCGGAGCCCTCCGGCGCCTCGTCGTCGTCCGGGCCGAGGATCACGAGCGGCCCGACGGGCGTGGCGAGACAAAGGGTCCGGACCCCCGAGAAGTCGACTCCACCGGCCTCGCCGAACTCCCGCAGCCCGGCTTCCACGTGGCGGAGGAGGACGACCGACCCGAAGGCGAGGTACGCGAGGTCCACGCGATCCGGCGCCTCGAGCGAGGCGCGCGAGGGAACGTCGCGCGTCCACGGCTCCGTGGCCAGACCGTAGAGCGTCGCGGGAGTCGCCTCCGCGCCGCCGAGAGCGCGCGCCAGGAACTCGCGATCGAAGGCCTGTCGCAGGAGCGGCGCAGCCTCCATCGCGCCGATCAGCGCGTGGAGCGCGAGCCGCTTCAGGGGGTCGGGGAGGGCCGCCCACCTCGTCCGCTCCTCGCCGGCCAGGATGCCGATCGGCTCGCCGGGTGGAGTGCGCGCAAGGAGCGCGTCGAGGGCGGCGTGGGCATCCGCGCCCTCCGGGATCCAGTCCACCCCGAACGTCCCCGGGGCCGGAGCGTTCACGCCGCGGGCGGCGGAGACCCCGAGGAGGCGGTAGGCGTACCACACGGCCCCGGCAGGGTCGTCGAGGCGCGCGATGAGCCCGTCTCCGGCCCGTCCCGTGAAGCGGGGCACGAGGCGGACGTCCCGGAAGAGGGACTCCACGGGGAGGAGACAGTGCGGCGCGCGCCCGTAGTTGGCCATCTCCTCGGCGGTGTAGCCGAGGGCACGGCCGGCAAAGCCCGTCTCCGCGCAGACCCGCTCCCAGATCGCTTCCGGGACCTCGAGACCGCTCCGTCCCTCCGGAAGGTAGCTGAACTCCGCCGCTCCCGCCGCCGACGCGGCGAACACCACCAGGACCATTCCGCACATCCGCATGATTCACCTCCCGGTCGGCGCCGGATGCCTTGACCTGCCCGTTTCGCGGACCCGCCGGGATTCTGACACGTGGCCGGAGGTCTCCCCGGGCACAATCGAGGCGCGATGAAACCCGACGAAATCGACGCGATCCTGAAGGCCACCCTCTCGGACGCGAAGCTCAGCCGGGGGGAGCGGCAGGCCGTCTCCGCCATCCTCGCCGATCTCGGCGCCGACCGGGGGATCGTCGCGGATGTCCGCGCGCGGGCCTTCCGCGCCGCCCGCGGGGCGCTCGAGGACCGGCACGCGGACGCGGTGCTGGGCTGGCTCGAGGAGGTAGTGCGGCTGCTGGAGGCGCGCGGCCGCCCGGAGGCCGCTCCGGCGCGGGTGGAGGCGTGGTTCAGCCCCGGGGACGTCTGTGTCCGGCGGATCGCGGCACTCATCGACGGCGCGAAGAAGAGCATCGACGTCTGCGTCTACACGATCACCGACGATCGGCTCTCGCGGCCGATCGTCGCCGCCCACGCCCACGGGGTTCGCGTGAGGATCCTCACCGACGACGAGAAGGCCGCTGACGTCGGGTCCGACATCCCCGCCTTCGAACAGGCCGGCATCGAGGTCCGGGTGGACAACAGCGAGGACCACATGCACCACAAGTTCGCGGTCGTGGACGACCGGACCCTGATCACCGGAAGCTACAACTGGACCCGCAGTGCGTCGGACCGCAATCGGGAGAACATCGTGGTCACCGAAGACCCCCGCCTGCTCGAGGCCTTCCGTGGGGAGTTCGAGTCCCTCTGGGCGCGGTTCCGGTAGAAACCCCGGTCTTCAGCGATCCCGGTGCTCGGAGTGGCACGCGGAGCAGGATTGCGTGAGACGCCGGTACGCCGTCTCGGCCTCGGCGGGGCCAATCGGAGCATCGAGAGCCGCCCGGAGCGCGCGCGCCGCCAAGAGGGACTCCCCGAGAAGCGCGGGGAACTCGGCGGCCTCGGGCAGCCGGGCCATCTCCGCGAGCAGTTCCTCCGCCTGGAGGGCCTCGTGGGCCGGCGCGATGTCGGGGTGGTCCGGCGGAGGCTTCCACCCGGCAGCGCGGGCGGCCTTCAGCCCGTCCATCCTCCGGTCGAGCGCCACCATGGCCTCGGCGAGCGCAGGCACCGGAGCGACCGCGGGGAAGTCGAACGGGTCGGCGCGGGTCTCCTCTTCGCCGGGGGCTCGAAACTCCGTGACGGAGCGGTAAAGCCCCTCGTAGCGCGGATCGGTCCCCGCCCGGACAAGCTCCTCCTTCGCCTCCTCGCAGGTCATGCCGCCGAGGACCTGCTCGGCGATGGCCGCCGCCGCCGGTCCCCGGTGCCGGCCGTGGTGGCAGTGGATGAAGAACGGGCCCTCGAGCTCGCGCACGGTCTTCGCGATGTGCCGCCGCTCCTCGGCCGGCACCTGGTCGTAGCCGAAGGGGATGTGGACATAGCGCAGGCCGTGGCGGGCGGCGGCCTCGACGTCGGGTCGCGCGCCATCCACGCTGATGAGAGTCCGGATTCCCTGCGCCGCGAGGAAGGCGAAGGAGGCCTCCCCCTCGGGCTGCGCGCCGCGGGCCACGCGGGACGAGAGCCACGCGAAGTGCGGGACGGCGGTCGCGTCCCCACCGGCCTTCGGCGAAGGCTCGGATCCGCCGCAGGCGGCCGGCAGGATGGCGAGGAGAAGGGCGAGGCGCCGGCGGTTCATCATGGCTCGGAGAAGAGGGCGATGGAGGCGGTGAAGCCGTGCAGGTGGTTGCTGCCGCCTACCGGACCGAGTTCGCCGTGGGCGAAGAAGCCGGCCACGGGGATCGGACCGAGCTCCTCCCGGATCGCCGAGACGTCATGATCCGGCCCGGGGAACATCCGGCTCCCGCGGCCGTTGCAGGAGAAGAGGAGCGCGCCCCGGGCGGGTCCGCCACCGGCGGTGTCGCGTTCGTGGCGGAGCAAGGCGCGGAGATCCAGGTCCGCCGCCTGTCCGTCGCGGACGTGGAACTGGATGGTCTGACCCCGCCGCAGGTAGTCGGAGATGAAGACCGCCCCGCGGGCCTGATCCACGCCGACGAGGTTGCGGATCAGGAAGTCCCCCGGACCGAACCGGGGCCGATTCTCCGTCATCGCCACGCCGATGTGGGGGGCGCTCCGGAAGAGCCGGCGGTCACCCTCGCTGAGCGCCGAGAAGATCTCCTGCGTCCGCGCGAGCGCCGGCCGGCCCCCGAGTTTCAGAATGGAGTTCCGGTCGCACTCCGTGACCACCAGCGGTTCTCCCACCGGCCGGCAGCCCTGTGACACGACGGGCGTGACCCGGACGGGACCCGAGACGAGGACTCCCACGGCGCCCTCCCGGACCTCCTGCCCATCGAAGAGGAGGATGTTCTCTCCCGGCGCCCGCGCCCCGCTGGCCATACCGCCGATGACGGGGATGCCGGGGTGATCCTCGTTGAAGCGCCTGAGGTATTGATCACCGGGCATGGAGAACGAGTCGCCGAGGAAGAGCAGTGCCGCGCCCGGGGCCACCGCGTCGAACAGGTTCTCCGGCGAGAACGGGAAGCAGAGTCCGTCGGGCGTCTCCCGGCTCTCGAGGCGGAAGGACTGCAGCCGGAGGCCGGGCAAGGAGCCGAGCCAGAGGGACATGGCCGGCTCGTGCTCGATCTCGCGCCCTCCTCCGATGACCGACTCCGCGGCACAGCCCACGAGGTGCCGGACCCCGGTGTGTTCCCGGATCGCCCGGGCCGCGTCGCCGGCGGCCGCGGAGTGGTGATTCGTGAAGAAGAGGAACCCGAGGTCGGCCGGATCCCCCGGAAGCCCGCGGTTGACGGTCTCGCACAGCTCGTTCGCGGCTCTGTCCGTCGCCCCCTCCAGAGAAAGGGCTTCGCTGAACTTCATTCGATCCTCCCGACCGGCGCGGGATTTCAACCCATCGCCGAGGTCCCTCCAAGAGATCCTTTCCACCGCCCCGGTAAAATGGATGGGGGGAGGATCTCCGCAACGGTCACCGGGAGGCGGCGATGGCGAAGGCACTCGAGGCGGGGCAGGCGGCGCCGGACTTCCGGCGGCCGGCGGCGGACGGGCGCGAACGGACGCTCGCCGACTTCCGGGGTCGGTGGCTCGTGCTGTTCTTCTACCCGAAGGCCTCCACGACGGGCTGCACGATCGAGGCGCGGGCCTTCGAGGAGCGGAGGACCGCCTTCGACGGCGAGGGGGCCTCGATCCTCGGCGCGAGCCGCGACGCGGCGAAGGCGAACGCGGCGTTCGCGGCAAAGCAGGGGCTTGCCTACCCGCTCCTCTGCGACGAGGACCGCTCGCTGCATGAGGCGTACGGCATCCTCGAGGCGAAGAAACTCTACGGGAAGCCGGTCATGGGCACGAACCGCTCGACGTTCCTCATCGACCCCGAGGGGCGGATCGCGAAGATCTGGCGCGACGTCCGCCCCGCGGGCCACGCCGAGGAGGTCCTCGGCGCCCTGACCGCCCTCCGCTCCGCGGGTCGGTAGGCCGGCCGGGTGCCCGCCGCACGGCGCGGGCACGCTCGTAACCGGGTGGCGACGGGCCACCCGCGCCGCTTCGAACTCGGCGGGCGGACACCGCTCCCCGACGGACGGTCACCCGACCCAGACCGTCCTGGCATTCACGAACTCCCGGATGCCGTGGACCGACAGCTCCCGGCCGAAGCCGGACCGCTTGATCCCGCCGAAGGGAAGCCGCGGGTCCGACTTGACGATGCCGTTCACGAAGACCGCGCCGGCATCGATCTCCCCGGCGATGCGCTCGCCCCGCGCGCGGTCCGCCGTCCAGACGCTCGCGCCGAGGCCGAAGGGCGTGAGGTTCGCGAGCCTCAGGGCGTCCTCCTCGTCCCGCGCGTTGACGAGGGCCGCCACCGGACCGAAGGTCTCCTCGTCGAAGGCCGCCATGCCCGGCGTCACGCGCGAGAGGACCGTGGGCTCGTAGAAGTACCCCGGCCCGTCCACGGGCTTCCCGCCGAGGAGCCGGATCGCCCCCGCCTTCACACTCCGCTCCACCTGGTCGTGGAGCTCGCGGACGAACTCCTCCCGGGCCAACGGACCGACGTCGGTGGCACGGTCCATCGGGTCGCCCACCCGGAGGGCCGCGGTGAGCCTCGTGAATGCCGCCTCGAACCGCTCGTAGACGGGCGCCTCCACGATGAAGCGCTTCGCGGCGATGCAGCTCTGGCCGTTGTTCAGGTTCCGGGCCGTCACCGCGGCCTTCGCCGCCGCCGCAAGGTCGGCATCGGCCAGGACGACGAACGGGTCGGAGCCGCCGAGCTCCAGCACCACCTTCTTGATCGCCCGGCCGGCCTCGGCGGCCACGGCCATCCCCGCCGACTCGCTGCCGGTCAGGGTCACCGCGGCCACCGCCGGATCGCGGATCACATCGGGGACGAGGCGGGAGGGGATCATCAGGGCGGTGAACGCCCCTTCCGGGAACCCCGCGCGCCGGAACACGTCCTCGATGGCGAGGGCACAGCCCGGCACGTTGCTGGCGTGCTTCAGGAGTCCGGTGTTGCCGGCCATGAGACCGGGTGCCGCGAATCGGAACACCTGCCAGAACGGGAAGTTCCACGGCATGACCGCGAGCACCACGCCGAGCGGGTCGTACCGCACATAGCTGCGAAAGGCGTCCGTCTCGACGATCTCCGGCCCGAGGAACCGCTCGGCGTGCTCGGCGTAGAACTCGCAGACCCACGCGCACTTCTCCGCCTCGGCCTCCGCGGAGACGATCGTCTTGCCCATCTCCCGGACCATCAGCGCGGCCAGTGCGGGCTTCTCCTCCCGGAGGATCCGCGCCGCTTCCCTCATGGGCCGGGCACGCTCCGGGAACGGCACGCGGCGCCAGGCGGTGAAGACTTCGCGCGCCCGGTTCACGAGGCGCTTCGTCTCCTCGACATCGTGCTCGGCATGGGTGGCGACGACCTGTCCGGTGGCGGGGTTCCTGGATTCCATGCCGGAAGGATCGCCCCCGCCGCGCGCGGAGGGAACAGAATCCCGGCTTCGCGGGCGGTCAGTCCCGCGGAACGGCGAGCATCCGCTCGAGGGCGAGCCGGGCGCCGGCCATGTCTTCGGCATCCACCGTCACCTCGAAGACCCCCTCGACCAGGGCCCGGCGCACCTGGCCGAGATCGATCATCTTCATGTAGGGGCAGTGCAGCCGGCAGCCGATGCAGCCGTCGGCGACGATGAACTCGCGGTCGGGGAAGAGCTGCTTCATGCGGTGGACGTGGGCCCACTCCGTGGCGACGACGAAGCGCAAGGCCTCGGGGTGGCGCCGCACCGCGTCGAACATTCCGGTGGTGGAGCAGATCTCGTCGGCGAGGTCGAGCACGTCCTCCCGGCACTCCGGGTGGGCAATGACGATGGTGCCCGGCTCCTTCATGGTCTCCCGGACGTTGACGCCCCGGAGCACGTCGTGGGTGGGGCAGGCTCCGTCGTAGACCACGATCTCCTTCTCCGGCACCTGCCGCCTCACCCAGGCTCCCAGGTTGCGGTCGGGGGTGAAGAGGATCCTGTCATTCGGGACCGACCGGACGACGCGCGCCGCGTTGGCGGAGGTGCAGCAGATGTAGGAGAGCGCCTTCACCTCGGCCGAGGAGTTCACATAGGTGACCACGGTGTGGCCCGGGTAGCGCGCCATCCAGTCCCCGAGAGACTCCGCGGTGATCGAATCAGAGAGCGAGCAGCCCGCCGCGAGGTTCGGGAGGAGGACCCGCTTCCCGGGGTTCAGGATCTTCGCCGACTCCGCCATGAAGAGGACGCCGCAGAAGACGATCGTCTTCTGGGAGCACTTCTGCGCCTCGATGGAGAGACCGAGCGAATCGCCCGTGAAGTCCGCGATCTCCTGCACTTCGGGGAGCTGGTAGTTGTGGGCCAGGATCACCGCGTCCTTCTCGAGCTTGAGACGCGCGATCTCGGCGGACAGCTCGCGCACCTCCGCTTCGTCGACCACCGCGTAGGGGGCCGGAGCGATCCGCACGGCGCCGTGGATGACCGGCCTGGCCTGCATCTTGAACCTCCGGGAAAACGAAGGGAGCGGGCCCACGCTACCCCGTGGACCCGCTCCCGGCAAGAGTCGGTCGCGGCTACCGGAAAAGGCGCTGGTCGCCTCGGCCCCCGAACATCGGCCCCCGGCCGCGACCGGGATGGCCGGAGCGCATCCACGGCGCGCCGGAGCCTTCCCGCGGCCCGCGATCCGCGCGGGGCGCGAAACGCTCGAGGAACTTCGCCCGGTCCTCGGGACGCGCGTTCCGCAGACGCAGCAGCAGGTGCCGGCGCTTCTCCGGCTCCATGCGGCCAAGGAGAGTGGCGATGCCTCGCCGACCCGGCCCCTCCTGTCCCCGGAATGCCATCCGGCGATCCGGCCCGCCCGGACCCCGATGGCCCATCCGGTCCATCCCCCGGCCCGGCCCGTTCCGCCCGCGCGGCCCCATCCACGGCATCCCGTGACCGCGGCCGCCCGGACCGCGCGGCCCCATCCCCGGCATCCCCGGGCCCCGGCCGCCCGACCCTCGCCGGCCCATCCATGGCATCCAGCGACCAGGGCCGCCCGGGCCCCGCTGCCCGCGGAAGGCCGTTCCGTGACGACGACCGGCCGATCCCGCCCGGCGGTCCGCCATCCGGGGCCCGGACCGGTTCCAGGCCCGCATGGCGCGCCAATCCGCGCCGCCGGCCCGGCGGGCCTTGCGCTGCTTTCTCGCGAGGGCCTTGCGGTCAGGCTTCGCTTTCCGGTCGGCTTTCTTCGCGACGCTCTTCTCGCCGGGCCTGCCGGGCTTCTCCGCCTTGCCCTCGGGCCGCGGCGCCCGCTCGGGGCGGTCGGGCCGGCGGGCCTCGTCGCGCGGCGCGCCTTCCACACCCCGCGGGGCAAGGAGCTTGCGGCGATCCTCGGGCGACATGTTCCGGATCCGCTCCATGGCCGCCCTCCGCTCCTCCGGCGAGAGGCGCATGAGGCGCTCGCGGAGCGGCGGGGGCAGACGCTCGAAGCCGGGGCCCTGGGGACCCTTCGGCCCGGGACGCCCGGCCTCCGGACCGCGGGGAGCGGCGGGTTTCGGCGCTTCCGGGCCCTCCTCTGCCAGGGTCAGCGCGGCGGTCCCCAGAACGAAGGAAACCGCGACGAGTACGACGACGATGCGTGTCATGGTTCGACTCTCCCTGTTTTTGGCCATGGGGGTGAAACACCCGGATCCGCGGGGGGTTTCGCCGCTCCGGGCGAAGGCTTCGCGGTCAGGCCTCCGGGGCGCCTCCCGGGGGACGGCCGCCAGCCTTCGGCCCCACGATCAGGACCTCCTTGCGCGCCACCGGCTCGCCGTTGGCGTACAGCACGAAATCGTATTTCCCGGGGTTCGGGAAGACGATGTTCTGGAGCTGGAAGGAGAGTTCCGCCGTGGAGAGCTTGTCCGGGATGCGGAGCGGCGGGGTCGTTCCCTTGCCGATCTCCTTGCCGTCGGTGAGGTCCACCAGCGTGAGGCGGAACTCGTACTCGCCGGAGGCGTCCGTGATGTTGGCGTAGATGGCGAGCTGGCCGTGCCGGCAGGGGAACTCCCGCGCGTGGATGCGATGGAAGATCCCGATGCAGGACTTCTTGTTCGTGCCCTGTTCGTGGATCACATAGTCGCAGACGAGGAACGCCTTCACGATCGGCGGGGGAACCGTCACTCCTCGAGCTCCACGTTCCAGTATCGCTCGGAGATGAACTTCTCCCAGGAGGCCTTCCGCCGACCGAGGGAGAATTCGATCGCGCCGGCGAAGGTCGGCGGTGCCGGGTGCTTCCGGAGGGCCAGGCCCGAGTCACCGAGCGTACGGTCGGCCTTCCGCTTGTTGCAGGCCACGCAGGCCAGCACGCAGTTCTCCCAGTTGCTCCGCCCGCCGAGTGAACGTGGAGTGACGTGGTCGATGGAGAGCAGCTCGGAGCCCGGGCGCGCGCCGCAGTACTGGCACGTGAACTCGTCCCGCCGGTAGATGTTGCGACGGGAGAAGGCCACGGTGCGCTTCGGGAAGCCGTTGTAGCGCTGGAGAACGATGATCTCCGGGATGCGAATGCGGAGGAACGGCGTCGTGATGCACGCCTCCCCGTCGCGCGCCGAGGAGAGCGCCGCCCAGTCGTCGAAGTCGTAGGCCTCGCAGGTCTCGGGATGGATGATCCGGGCTACCCGCCGGTAGGCCATGACGAGGGCCTGGCGCACGGTCGTGGTGCAGATCGCGGTCCACGACCGGTTGAGGACCAGGGCTCGTTCGGTGAGATGGCTCATGACTCGTGCATTCGAGACGTTCCATTCTACTTCCGAATGACTGAAACCCATCAGGCCGACCGCGGGTTCATCGCGGATTCACGAGCCGCTCACGGATTTCCGCCCAGTCGCGGACGGCTCGGGCGCCGGGCGGCAGGGAGGCGGGCTCGTCCGTCAGGATGAGCGCCTCGGCCCCCGCCGACAGATAGGCCTCGGCATCCCCCACGGTGTCGCCGATCCCTGTCCACGGCCCGGTGAAGCGGGTCCGGAGATCTCCCAGCACCGCGGTCTTGTGGCGCCCCGCGGGGAGCGTCGCGAGGGTGAAGTCGCGCAGGAGGAGCGGACCGGGCGGAAATCGGCCCCGGGCGAGGAAATCCCGCGTGGTCCCGAGCATGAAGTCGTCGCGCGCCGTGAGGTAGACCACGGTGCGATCGCGCGCCAGGCGACGGAGCACCGCCGCGGCCCCCGGCATCGGCTCGTCCTCCCCGCGGACCACCCGGAGCGCGCCGGAGGGCGTGATCGTGCCGTCGATGTCGACGAGGAGCAGAGGTGCGCCCGGATCCCTCACACAGAGCCGGAGCAGCCCCGGATCGAGACCGCGGCCGCCGCGCACCGAGTAGAAGAAGTCGCCGGTCCGATCCGGGGCGCGCACCGGGAAGACCGCCGTACCCTCGTCCCCCGTCCGGGAGGAGATCTCCGTCACTCCGGCAAGCGTCATCCGCAGATCCTCGCCCACGAAGTCCGGAGAGAAGCCGGGCAGCCCGTCCCGCTCCAGGCGCGCCACGAGCAGGACCTCCTCCCCGGGCACGGCGAGGGCATCGAACGCCCGGATCCTGGGCGTGCCGCAGGCCACGAGGAGCACGCCGAGAGAGAGGAGAGCGCATCGCATGGTGGACTCCATTGTAGATTCCTCGCCGGCCCGGCGGGGAGGGCGATACGGTCGCGGCGTCATGACCGAACTGCCGAAGCGCGTCCGCGTGGTGGTGGTGGGGGGCGGGATCGTGGGCGTCTCCGTGGCCCGGCACCTCGCCGGACTGGGCGAAACGGACGTGCTCCTCCTCGAACGGGAGCCGATGCTGGGGAGCCGCGCCAGCGCCGCCTCCGCGGGGGGGCTCCGGCAGCAGTTCTCCACCGAGCACGACGTCCTCATGGCGATGGAGGGGGTGCGCCAGATCCGGAGACTGGCCGAGGACACCGGTCACCATCCGGAGTTCCGGTCGCACGGGTATCTGATGCTCGCCTGCGGGGAGCCGCGGATGCGGGCGTACGAGGCGGGAGCGGCCCTCCAGCGCCGGCTCGGCCTGCCCGTGGAGACCCTCTCTCCGGCCGAAGTCGCGAGGCGATGGTCGATCCTCGACGCTTCGGACGTGCTCGGGGCGGTCTTCTGCGGCACGGACGGGATCTGCGATCCGCACGCGGTCGTGCAGGGTTTCGCGACCTATGCGCGGACCCGCGGCGTGCGGATCGCCACGGAAGTGGAAGTGACCGGCCTCCTTCTCGACGGACCGGCGGTCCGGGGCGTCACGACGAACCATGGCACGGTCCGGTCCGAGATCGTGGTGAACGCCGGGGGGGCGTGGGCGGCGCGGGTGGCCGCGACGGCCGGCCTCGCCCTGCCCCTTCGCCCCTGCAAGCGGCAGATCTTCTCCACCCGGCCGTTCCCTCTTCCCCCCGACCTGCCGCTCGTGCTCGACCTCGACCGGCGCTTCTACTTCCGCCCGGAGAGCGGCGGGGCGATCCTCTCCGCGGCGGAGGTGGAGGAGGTCGCCGACCTCGAGCCGGTCCTGGACTGGAGCGGAGTCCCGGACCTCGTGGAGCGGGCGGTCCACCGGTGTCCGACGCTCGCGGAGGCGTCCATCGCGCGCGGCTGGGCGGGCCTGCGCACCCTGACTCCCGACGACAGCGCCATCCTCGGCGAGGTCCCGGGCCGGCCGGGCCTCATCCTCGCGGTCGGACTCGGCGGGCACGGGATCACCCAGGGTCCGGCCGTGGGGCTCGCCGTCGCCGAACTCATCGTCCGGGGGGAATCGAGCGCGCTTCCCCTCGCTCCGTTCCATGTCGGGCGTTTCTCGGATCCACCCCTCTCCATCGTATAGACTCTGGCTGTCACCGTTGTTTCCCAGTTGCCCCCACCTTGTTTCTATCCGGAGTTCATGTCATGGAAGCATCCTTGAAGTTGAAGTCGGGTGACGTCACCCTGGAGATCGAAGGCTCCGAGGAGTTCGTGCGCCGGCACATGAGTACGTTCCGCACACTCCTCGGCGGAACGGCCCCCCCGGTGGAGAAGGCCGTCCCCGAGGAGGCGCCGGACAGCCTCCTCGGCTGGTACCGCCGGACGGTCCCGCCGAAGCTCATCCCTTCGATGCAGGACAGCGTGCTCATCTTCGCCTACTTCCTGAACCGCGTGAAACGCCAGACGATCTTCGTTCCGGAGGACATGAAGAACGGCTTCCATGAGGTGGGGCGCGCCGTTCCGAAGAGCCTCCTGCAGATCATGGGCAGCCTGAAACGGGATCAGAACCTCCTCTACTCCGGCACGAAGCGCGGCGAGTACTGCATCATGCCGCAGGGCCTCAAGTACGTGGAGAACCTGCTCGGCATCCGGAAGCACGATCTCGAGGAGCAGAAGGCGAAGGCGGAAGCGGTGTACACGGCGGCGGTCACCCCCCCGCCCGTGGAGGGCGAGTCGCAGGCGGAGCGGCTCTTCGCGCGCCTCTCCGGCGACCGGCCGGGCAGCCGGACCGGAGGTGATGCATGAGCCCGCGTTTCCTGTTCGGTTCACCGAAGTTCCAGATGGAGGTCTCCGGCAGCGAGGAGTTCGTGGCCGAGTACATCGCACTCGCCCGGGACCAGATCGGTTCCGCTCTGTCCGGCGTGGCGGAGGTCGACATCGTCGAGCCCGCGGCCGGCGATCCTCCGGCGCCGCCGGCGCAGGTGACCCTGGAGACGTTCTACCAGGCCTCCCAGCTCCGCGAGGGCCGCGGCGCGCTGCAGGATTCGATCCTCGTCTTCGGGCTCTATCTCCAGGAGAAGCAGGGCAAGCCCGAGTTCACGATCGAGGACCTGAACTTCTGCTTCGACCTCGTCGGTATGCGCCGGCCCAAGAGCCTCGCCAATACCCTCGGCATCATGAAGCGGGACCGGCACCTCCTACAGGGCGGCAGCCGGCGCGGCGCGTACGTGCTTTCGGATCGCGGCCACATGCGGGCGAGGCGCTGCAGCGAGCCGTAGGACCCAGAGCGTGAGCAATGATCCCGCGCGGATGACGCCGCCGGGGGGCCGGAAATCTACTTCCCCCGTCCCCCGGCGGCGCGTAGCATCAGCCCCGGCGCCCACGGAGGCCCGATGGCTGGTCCGAACTACCTGAGGCTCGAGCGAGGCGAGGTCCGGCGGCGGGCGGATCGGGCCTTTGCCCTCCGTTCGGCCGACGGGTGCGCCCTCTGCCCCGGGGCCTGCCGCGCGCGGCGCGACGAGGGCGAACAGGGCCGCTGTCTCATCGGGGACAAGGTGGTCGTCTCCTCGGTCTCCCCGCACTTCGGCGAGGAGCCCTGCCTCGTGGGGACGGGCGGCTCGGGGACGATCTTCTTTTCCGGATGCAACCTGCACTGCGTCTTCTGCCAGAACCACGACGTGAGCAGCCGTCCGGACATCTGGCGGGAGGTCACGGCGCAGGAACTGGCCTCCTTCATGCTGTCGCTCGAGGCGCGGGGGGTGGAGAACCTGAACCTCGTCACCCCCACCCACATCGTCCCCGAAGTCCTCGACGCTCTCGACATCGCCATCGAGGGGGGGCTGACACTGCCGATCGTCTTCAACACCAGCGGCTACGATGCAGTGGTGACGCTCGAACTGCTGGAGGGCATCGTGGACATCTACATGCCCGACTTCAAGTGGTCGGATCCGGCGGCGGCGAAGCTCTGCGCGAACGCCCCGGACTATCCGGTCGTGGCGCAGACCGCGCTCCGGGAGATGCACCGGCAGGTGGGCGACCTCGTGCTCGACGAGCGCGGCGTCGCCATCCGGGGACTCCTCGTGCGGCACCTCGTGCTGCCGAACGGGCTCGCCGGGACCGCGGAGGTGATCCGGTTCCTCCGCGAGGAGATCTCGCCGCGGACCTGCGTCAACATCATGGACCAGTACCAGCCCGCGCACCTGGCGCGGGCGATGCCGGAGCTGAACCGGCGCGTGACGGAGGAGGAGTACGATTCGGCAAGGCGCCTGGCGGTGGATGCCGGGCTCCGGCTCGCGGACGAGATCTGACACTCAGACATGGGAGGTGGACGATGGAGATCTCCTACCACACCGTGAACCTCTCCTTGTGGCCGGAGGACCGCGAGCGGATCGAGCGGGAAGTCGCCCGGGTCGAAGCCGTGGTGGCGAACTTCCCCCACCCCTCGTACCGCGTCTCGATCGAGAAGAGCCTCCGCAAGGGGGGGGTGGGCGTCAGCCTCGGGGTCCGGCTGCCCACCCGGACGCTCTTCGCGACGGCCTGGGGCGGCGACATCCGCTCGGCCATCGAGATCGCCGCGGACAAGGTGGTCCGGCAGGCGAAGCGCCACCTCGACGTCCTGCGCGGGGAGGAGCGCGCCGGGGCGGATTCGGTCCGGACCGGCGCGGAGACTCCCGGCGGCCCGCCCTTCGCGGACTTCGCCTCGGTCCGGGACTTCGAGGACTTCCGGGACCGCGTGGCCGACCATGCCGCGCGCCTCGAGAAGGTGCTGCAGCGGGAGCGGCGGCTCCATCCGCGACGGGCCGCGGCGGGCGGAAGCGTCTCGATCCCGGACCTCGTGGAAGAGACGCTCGCGTACGTCTTCGAGCATTTCCGGGAGAAGCCCCCTCATCTCACTACGGACCGCTGGATGGTCCGGCGCGGGCTCCTGGCACTCGACGAAACCCTGGCCGCGACCGGAGTGGAATCCGGTCTCGGAGGGGAACCTGCGGCCCCCGCCGATGGGGGGACCGAGGACACCCGCCGGATCTGGGAGGAGTTGCAGGACCTCGGGATCCCGGGGCCCCGGGACCTGCTCGATGCCCGGCCGGCTTCGGATCGGCAGGCCAGTCCCGAGGTGCTCGGCGACCGTCTCGAGGCCCAGATTGCCACCGCTGAGGCACTCCAGGCGCTTCCGGAGCCCCAGCGGCGAGTGGTCTCACTCCGGCATCTCGAGGGCTACACGGCCC
>JALOQY010000380.1 GCA_025459285.1 Planctomycetota bacterium
GACGAGGGCAAGGAGGATGCCCCCGGTCGGCGTGTCTTCCGGACACGCACGACCCGTCCCCGGGGGCCCGGAGCAAGACGGCCGATCTACCTGAAGTATCAGCCCGTCAGCGATGACGGAATGACCAACCTCACGAGTGGAGCTACGTCGCCTCGTTGACCTTCCCCTGCTCGGCCTTTCCGATCCCGCAGTCCAGCGCCCGGATCGAGGCTCGCATCCGCTCGTCGACCATCCGCGCGCAGACCTGGGTCGTGGCGAGGTTGGGGCGGCCGAGGATGGCGTGTGCCACTGGGCCAGGAGCCACTCCGGGCTCCGGCGGTCCTCGAGGGCACATCACCCTCGAGGGCCGGACCAGGGTGGCCCTCCCCGCGGTATCCTGGACCCGGTTGACGAGAGAAGCCGCCCACCTCGGTCCGTCGGATCTGGTAGGCTGGTGTGAGCGTCGTCGGAGACGCGCGCTCCGAGGAGGTCGACTTGAGACGGAACTCGTACACCGCGATCCTCACCAAGGAGGGGGACGGCTACGTCGCTCTCTGTCCGGAGCTCGACGTCGCCAGCCAGGGCACGACGATCGAAGAGGCGACCCGGAACCTGAAGGAGGCGGTGGACCTCTTCCTCGAGTGCGCCGATCCCTCCGAGATCGCGCGGCGCGAGCACTCCGACGTCTTCATCACCCACTTCGAGCCAACGGTTGGGTAGGCTTCAGATCCTCTCGGGCCGGGAAGTGTGCCGGCGTCTGGCCACCATCGGGTTCGTCGAAGTCCGGCAGAGTGGCAGCCACATCGTCATGCAGCGGCGCTCGGCCGAGGGTACGACCACCGTTCCCGTTCCCGATCACCGGGAGGTTCGCATCGGGACACTCCAGTCGATCCTCCGTCAGAGCGGCGCGCCGCGATCCCTGTTCGAGGACCAAATCCCGCCCGCCCCAAAGCCCGCGCAGGAAGCGGGCTCCGTGGGGTCGAGGCTCCCGGAAGACGCAATTTCGGACCCGTGAGACTCCCTTCACGGAGCGTCCGACGGAGCGCTGGCCGTCGCGAGTCCGAATCACCGGCCGCGGCAGACCCGGATCACCGGTCGCAGGCGGTGCTCACCACGCCTCCAAACCCGCGGTGCTCGTCTGGATCAGCCGGAACCTCGAGCAGCACCCGCCCGAGGACCGCTTCGACGCCCGGGCCCCACAGGCACCCCGCCCGCGCGGGCGTCGCCACCGGGCTCTGGCCGGAAAAGGTCGACTTCGCGATCGCGAGGGTCGAGCTCCTGGGCTGGCCGGACGACGCCTGGCGTGGGGACGGCTCCGCGGCCGGACCGCTTCGGAAGGCGGACCTTTCGGGGACGCGAGGCCCTCCGGCGGCGTCTATCATGACGGGGACCGGAGGCTCGCCTTGGATCCCGTCGCGGTGGAGACGCTGCTGAAGAACGCCTCGTGGCTCGGTCGACTGGCCCGCGCCCTCGTGCGGGATCCGACCGAGGCGGAGGACGTCCTGCAGGAGACCTGGCTGCGGGCAATCGAGAAGCCGCCGCGGAGCGAGCGCGGTCTCCGGTCGTGGCTGGCGGCGGTCGCCCGCACCGTCGCCCTCGACCGGCACCGGGCGAGGAGTCGGCGCGAACGGCGCGAGCGCGCGGTCGGAGCGCCGCCCCCGGTCCCGGACCCCCACGTCCTCGCGGAGCGGGCGGAGTCCCATCGGCGGCTCGTCGACCACGTGCTGGCGCTCCCCGAGCCGGGCCGCTCCACGGTGCTGCTGCGCTACTTCGAGGGGATGACGCCGCAGGAGATCGCGCTCCGGACGCCCCCCGTCGCTCTACCGGCCGCCCCGTGCGTTCAGGTCCTGAAGGGAGCCCTCCTCATGAGCGCCAAGGTGAAGATCGCCGCCGCCATCGCGGTCCTCCTCCTCCTCCTCGCGGGTTGGCGACTCACGGTGCTTCCCCGGCCGGGGGCAGGGGAGGAGAGGATGCCGCCCGTCAGGGCGCCGGAGACCGCCGGTGCCGGCGGGGCCGCACGCGCCGGGGACGTTCCGGGCTCCGCGTCTCCCGGGACACCCGGACCGGACGCCCCGGCGGGCGCTGCGGACCTCGCCCGGAGCGCCACCGAGGCCAGGACCATGGCTGCGTCCGCCACTCCCCCACCCGCAACCGGTGTCGTCGAGGGGCGCGTACTCGTACCGGAGGGCGCCGCGCCCGGGATCGCGAGCGTCATCCTGACGCCCTTCTCCCAAAGCACGAACGGGCAGGAGGAGGAGGTCCCGCTCGCGGTCGACGCCGATGGTGCCTTCCGGGCGGAAGGGCTCTCGCCCGGCCGCTACCGGCTCGTCGCGTCCCATCCCGACCTCGCGCCCTGGCGGACTTGGTTCGACCTCCTGCCGGATCGCGGCGCCGGCCCCTTCCTCGTCGAGCTCCGGGCGGGCGGCGCGATCGAGGTGAGGATCCTCGGCGAGGGCGGCCTCCCGCGCGCGGGAGAGACCATTGGCTTCTACGGGGAGGGCGCCGCGGAGACCGGCGCGACCGACGCGGAAGGACGGTTCCGGCGGGAGAACCTCACTGCCGGCTCCTACCGGCTGACGTGGGCGGCGGCAGGAGCCCGGGTCGACCGGCCCGTGACCGTCGAGGCCGGGCGAACGACGGAGGTCGTCCTCCTCCGCGATGCCCGCCTCGGAGGCACCGTCCTCGGGCCGGACGGGGCGGCGCTCGACGGTGCGATCGTCCGGCTCAGGCTGCAGGGCCCGGAGGCCGGCTACACCGCCTTCCAGGCATCGACGGACGACCGGGGCCGGTTCGCGATCGACGGGATCATCCCCGGGACCTACCTCGTGGACGTCCAGTCGCTGGTGCGCCCTCCCCGGCTCGGCTACGTGTGCGAGGTGGGGAACATCACCTTCGAACCGGGAGACCGGGTCGAGCGGACACTCCAGGTTGCACCGACGGTCCTCTCCGGCCGGGTGACGCGGAAGGACGACGGCACGCCGCTCACGAGTTTCCCTCAGCAGATCCAGATCAGCGCGTGGAAGGCGACGCGGAAGGAGGACGGCGGGGTGGAACAGGTGCCGGGCTCCCTTGTCATGGCCTTCGCCGACGCCGAGGGGCGGTACGAGTTCGTCGGCCTCGATCCGGGGCTCTACGAGATCTGGATCGCCTCGATCGGCGCGGACGTCCGGGAGGTCCGGCGGGTCGTCGAGGTGCCGCGCGAGGGGCTCCGCGAGATCGACTTCGCGATGGAGGCGCGGCGGTACGGAGCGCTCCGGCTCCGGGTCCTCGGGCCGGATGGCGAGCCGGCGGGCGACCTGGAGGTCGGACTCCTGCGCCGGGTCGGCGACCGGGTCGTGTCACTCACGGTCCCGTTGGAGGAGCGGGGCCCGGGCCTCTTCGACCTGAGACTCGAGGAAGGCGCGCGGGAAGTGAGCATCGGGAAGCCGGGATACCGCGCGGACCCTGAGCCCGTCGTCGTCGACGTCCTTCCGGAGGCCATCGTCGAACGTACGGTCCGACTCGTCCGGACGGGAGAGGTCCGGTTGACGGTGATCGAGCCCGACGGCTCCCAAGCGGAGACCGCCCGCGTGCTCCTCGTGGAGGGCGAGACGAACCGGCCGCTCATCGCCCGCCGGCTCGGCGCCGGAGTCTTCAGGGTCTTCCCGGACCCCGGGGAGAGGATCCTCCGCGTCGAGACGGACACCGGTCTCTCCGACCCGGTCCAAGTCGTCGTCGACACGGAGGCGGCCGTCGCGCGGGAGGTGCGGCTCCGCGCGAGGTGAGGCGGCGAGCTCCTGCTCGCGGGAGGAGAGTTCACGGCCGGGCCGTCTGGGACAAGGCCTTCGAGACCGGGTTCACAGCGCGGGCACGCCCGCAACCCTGTCGCGACGGGCGCGCTCGCCCCGTGATAAGCGACGTGAGACGCATGTGGCTGCCGGTCTGACGCCGGACCTCGTCGCCGTAGCGGGCGAGGTGCCGAGCGAGTTCGACCCCGGAGAGGTCCCGCGGGAGTCTCATGCCGGGACGACCACGTCCTTGACGAGGTGCAGGCGGATGACCCGCGGGCGCTCGGCTTCCTCGAAGTGGCAGCGCACGGCGTCGCGGACCATCTCCGTCAAGTCCTCGATCGTATCCGCCTGGGTGTGGATGGAGTGGCCGAGGGCGCTCGCGAGGTAGCCGCCCTCCGGGTTCTCCTCCACGGCGAAGATGATCTCGCTCTCCGGCATGGTTGGCCTCCGGAACGAGTTTACGCGAGATCTCGCACTTCCCTCGAAAGCCGATCTCCCCGCCGACGGACCGTGGCGGTTCGGAAGTCCGCTGTCCCTCGACATCTTCCCCCGACACTCCGCGCCACCGGAAGTCCGTCGGACGGGCCGGACGGGAGCCGCGGGAGCCTGCCGTGTCGGCGGCTCCTCTGGCACCCTTCACGGAGCGCCCGACAGAGCGTCCAACGGAGCGCCGAGAGTCGCGGGTCTGCGGCTTTGCAGACTGAGCAGCAGTCAGACGGATCTCCCCCCATCGCGGAGGGTGAGGGTAAGCACGCGAGCGGCATTCCCGACGACCTCCGATGCCCCGGACTCAACACCCGCCCCTGGCGCCGGGGTCCGACTTCGTCGCCCGGCGAATGGTGCTTGACCGGAAGGTCCTCGATGCGACCCTTTGACGGCCTACGCCGCTGGCGTACAATGCGGACATGGTGCGCGTCGAGTGGGACCCCGTCAAGGACGCGGTCAATCGGAGGAAGCACCAGGTGTCGTTCGAGGAGGCGGCGGGACTGTTCTCCTCGAAGCGTCCCTGGCTCGACCTCGACGACGAGGCGCACAGCGACGACGAGATCCGGTATCTGGCGATCGGTGAAGTCAACTGCGGGGTCCTCGTCGTGGTCTACACGGAACGCGAAGGAGACATCGTGCGGATCATCAGCGCGCGGCGGGCGACGCCACGCGAGCGACGTCTCCACGAAGCATGGATCGGGAGGTATCTATGAGCAACGACATCCCTGAACTGACCGAAGCGGACTTCGCGCGCGCTATCTCCGGTCCCCTGAGGCGTCGTCTGAGCCGGGGCGAGGTGCGCTGCGGCGAAGACGTGGCCGCACTGCGGCGGTTCGTCGGCATGACCCAGGAGGAGTTCGCCCGCGCGGCGGGCATCAGCGTGGACACGCTGCAGAACTGGGAACAGGGCCGGCGCCGTCCCCAGGGCGCCGCCGTCGCCCTGATCCGGATCGTGGCCCGCGATCCGCGTGTCCTGCGCCGCAACCTGGCCCCATCCGGCGCGAAGTAGCGGCGGCCCGGTCCAACGAAGTGCGACGCCTGCCGCGGAACACAGGTCGCCCGGAGAGGCTCAGCGCCCAGGCAGACTGAAGGAGAGCCCGCGAGACTCGCCGTCGGCGAGGAGGATCCGCCGCGCCTCGCCGACCCGGCCCTCGGCAACCACCATGACGACGGCCGGCCCGGCGGCGACGGTGCCGACATCGAAGCGGCCCGCCTCGGCCTCGAAGCGGTATCCGTCGACGCAGACGACCGCCGGGACGGCGCGGCCCTCGGGGTCCCGGATGTCCCCGGAGATCCGGCCGCCCGGCAGTTTCACGACGTCGGGACCGCCGGCCGGGAGCTTCACGCGGAACGGGAGGTCCATGGGAACGGGAACGTCGTCGACCTCGAGGCGGCAGCGACCCGCGAGGCTCGTCGAGACCTCGAAGGAGCCGTCGTCGAGGAGGGCGGGCGTGACGTCGACATTGTCGATCATCTGCAGCGGCACGTCATCGGCGAAGACGGGGACGAGCAGGGCCGCACGGTCCGCGAAGGGAGTACCGTGGACGAACAAGCCGATCGGTGCGGTGCCCTCGATCCCGACGAGGGTGAAGCGTCCCTCCGTTACACGCGCTCTATACGCTTCATGTAGAGCGAGCGGCCGTAAACCCTGTCATCGCTGGCCCCGAACCGGAAATGGCGTTCAGAAGGTCGGAGGTTCGAATCCTCTCGCCCCGACCAAATCCCGCCCGCCTCAAAGCCCGCGCAC
>JALOQY010000064.1 GCA_025459285.1 Planctomycetota bacterium
TGAGGGAACTCGCGAAGGAGTACGGCGCCAAGCGCGACCGCTTCCCCGCCGAGACCGCCTTCTGCATCCACTGCGGCCTCTGCGTCCGCTACTGCGCCGAGGTCGTGGGCAAGCACGCCGTCGGCTTCATCGACCGCGGCATCCACCGCGAGATCGCCTTTCTCCCCGAGATCGCCCTGACCGAGTGCCCCCCCTGCAAGGCCTGCTTCCCCCTCTGCCCCACGAGCTACGCCCAGGCCGCCTTCGTTCTCCTCGATGCGCAGTCGATCGGGTAGCCGGGCCGGAAGAATTGCTCAGAGCAAATTCTCCGCCCCTCGGTTCGGGTGCGAGAGTGCAGCTCAGGCTTCCCCGACCGGCAGGCGTCGGATGCGATGCCGATGCTCTTCCACAGTGACGACGGCACCGGCATCGAGTGCGTCGGTGGAGGAGGCGAGGACGGCTTCGGGGCGCGATGTGACGTGGTCCGATCTCGCATTGCGCAGCCGGAAGAGGGTTGCGAAGGCCCCGGTCCGCCCTTCTGTCCGCGCGAACGTCCCCCTCCCGCAACGCGACCCGGGAGGACCCGACGGAGTCTCCCCTCCTCCGACTGCGGCGGAGGTCGTTGAAGGCAACAAGGGCCTGTCGTAAGATGGCCGGCGGCCCCGTCGATGGCCGGAGGTACTCGCCATGCTGGCAGATCGGATCGAATCGAACCCCTCGGTGATGATGGGCAAGCCGGTTGTCTCGGGGACGCGGATCACGGTGGAGTTGATCCTGGAGAAGCTCGGCGCCGGAGAGTCGATCGAACAGCTTCTCGAGGAGCATCCCCGGCTGACGCGGGAGGGCATCCTCGCGGCCATCCGCTTCGGAGCCCTGGCCATCAGGGCCGATGTGACCTATCCGATCGGTGAGCAGGTCTCGTGAATCTCGTCGCGGATGAGAGCGTGGACGCTCCCATCGTCGAGCAACTCCGCTCCGACGGTCATGAGCTCATCTACGTGGCCGAGCTGGATCCGGGAGTTCCGGACGATGTCGTCCTCAACCGAGCCAATGCCGAAGGGAGGCTGCTGCTGACCGCCGACAAGGACTTCGGTGAGCTGGTCTTCCGCATCGGAAGGGTCACGGGCGGCGTCATCCTGATCCGTCTGGCCGGTCTCTCCACCCGGGCCAAGTCCGCCATCGTCTCCCGGGCGATCCTGGAGCGTGGATCGGAGATGCTCGGAGCGTTCTCGGTCATCTCCGCTGGCAGCGTCCGTATACGAGCCCCGCGTTAGATCCACGTGGTCCGGAAGAATCGCCCAGAGCAGATTCTCCGCCCCGAGATCGGTGCACCGCGCGGCGGCCGCCGCGCACGGTCTCGTTCCTCCCCGGCGCGCAGGCCTGACGCACCGTACGGCGGCCGGAGGCTGATGGCCGCCCGCTTCCGGCGCGGGGGCGCCCGGCGGCTGTATCATGGTTCCATGGTCAGCCTCCGGACCCGGGCGCGGCTCGCGAGGGCTTGGATGCAGCTCGTCCTCCTGCTGCTGATGATGGGCCTTGCCGCCTGCGGAGGCCCGCCGCCGCAGATCCTCTCCGGACGGACGGTGACCGCCGGCGGGACCGGCGTCGCCGCGACCGTGCGAGTCCTCGCGGTTCCTGACGACGGGCGCGACTGGCCGGTGGCGGCCTCTGCCGAGTCGGGCCCCGACGGCACCTTCAACATGGAGGTCCCCTCCGGCGGACGTCTGGCGGCCCTCGCCGAGGCCCCCGGTCTGCGCAGCCCCTGCGTTTTCGTCGAGCGGGGCCACCTGCGCTCCGCGTTCGTCTTCGTTCTCCGACCGGCGCTCCCGCCGGAGGTGCTGGTTCTCGATGACGGCGGCGCGCCGGCCGTCGGAGCGGAGGTACGTCTGCATGAGGCCGTCGAGGGATGTCTGAACCCTCTCGGCCCTCCCGAGTGGCGCCCCCTCGCGGTCGCGGTGCCCGATGCCGCTGGCCGGTGCGTACTGCTGCCGGCGCCGCCCGCGACCGGCCGGATCACCGCCAGAGCCGCGGGCTTCCCGATCGCGACGGTCGCTCCCCTGCCCACCGCGGGTCCCGTGGAAGTCCGCCTCCACCGCGGACGACTGCTCGAGGGCATCGTCCTCGATGGTGACGGAGCGCCGGTTAAGGGGGCGCGCGTCGAGGCCTCGGGGGTCACGACCATCACGGACGCTGCCGGGCGCTTCCTCCTCGACTCCGTCCCCTCACCGGGGCAGTTCTGGTTGAGCGCGGACGCCGGCGCGAGAGGCCGCGCCGAGCGGAGCATCAGTGGACCCTGGCGCCTGCGCAATTTGAAGGCCCCCCGGGAGGCGCCGAAGTCCGAACCGGGGGCAGAGCGACGCGGAGAGACGGTGCGGCTCGAGCCCGTGCGGCGGATCGCCGGACGGATCCTCCTCCTCGTGGACGGCGAACTCGCCCCGGCCCCCGGGATCACGCTGAAGGCCTGGGAGCAGGGACCGTCCCGTCCCTGGGGGCAGAGGCCATCCCGCCCCGCCGCCGTCAGCGGACCCGACGGCGCCTTCACCCTCGACGGTATTCCCCTCGGGGAGACCGCCCTCGAGCTGCCGGATCCCGATCTCTCCTTCGCCTGCGTGTACTTCGGCCGGCCGATGGAGTGGTTCACCGTCCCCCTGCTCGAGTCCGATCTGGACCTCGTCGTGATGCGCCGGGATCCCCCCTGGGCGGCGCCGCCGCAGATCCGCGTGGATGCGATTCCCGTCGCGCGGCAGGAGCGCGTGCTCGAGCGCCCGGTCACGTCGAAGCTCCCCGAAAAGAGCGCGTCGATCTCGGGTTTCGTCCGGGACCCCGAGGGGCGGCCACTCCCGGGCGCCCGCGTCCACGCGGTCCCGGACCCCGATCCATCCGTGCCGGACATGCAGATGGTCTCCTCGGAACACTGGGAAGTCCGCACGAACTCGCTCGGGCGGTTCCGGATCCAGGACCTCGTCGGAGACCGGTTCGCGCTGGAGGTCTGCGGATCATATGCGACCCGTGCGAGGCTGCGCGGTGTCCCGCCGGCCGCCGAGAAGATCGTCCTCATCGCCGACGAGAACTGGTTCGAGACCGCCCAGCGGATCGAGGGACGCGTCCTCGACGCGGGCGGCCGCGGAGTCGCCGGCGTGAAGGTGCGCGGGGACCCCGAGGGTTTCTGCGGCGTGTCGCGCGAGGAGACCACGGATGCCGAGGGACGCTTCTGGCTGCCCGGCCTGCGCCCGGGCCCGCACCGCGTGACGGTCACCGCCGATGGCCGGCGGCCCGTGGTCCTCTCCGGCGTGCTCTGCGGACGGCAGGATCTTCGGGTGCTCTTTCCCTGAAACCCGTAGCTTCCGCAGCCTGGTTCGCCGGAAGAATTGCTCAGAGCAAAATCTCCGCCCCTCGAACTGGTCGTCGGCGAGGCCCTTTGCGGTGGCCCGGCGGTCGTCGTCTAGAAGATAGGCGTTCCCGGTCGCTCTGTTATCTGCACCGTCTACCTGCGATGAGAGGAGTCTGGCCATGACATGCGACCCGTGCGGTGCCGAGGGCGCGAGAATTCGACGAGCCACACGCAGCTTTGGCCGGAGCCGCACCGCGTTGCTCATCGAGGGCGTTCCGGTGGTGAGATGCCCGGTCTGCAGGGAGAGCTACCTGGTCCCCGCGCCCCTCGGCACGCGTCATCGCCGTGGGGTCGCCGCGTGGTATGGTCCTCCCGATCAGAGGGTGAACCCATGACGGCCAAAGAGCGGATCCTGAAGGCCCTCGAAGAGCTGCCCGACGACGCCGGTGTGGAGGGCGCGCTTGAGCGTCTCTACCTGCTCTACAGGATCGAGACGGGTATCCGCCAGGCCGACGCAGGCGAGCTGATCAGCCAGGAAGAGGCGCGAGAGCGCATGGCGAAGTGGCTCGCCTGAGCCGGACTCCACAGGGACTCGCAGACCTCGACGCGATCTGTCTCTTCATCGCGAGAGACGCGCCTCAGATGGCGAGCGTCTTCGCCCACCGTGCATTCCGGGCCACCGACCGCCTCGCCGGCCGCCTTCGCTCCGGGCGCGTCGTAACGGAGCTCGGTCAGGATTTCGTCAGGGAGGTCATTCTCGGCAGCCACCGGATCATCGGGGACGGGTAGCACTTCGACGGACCGCGTCTGGTAGCCGTCGCTCGAGATGGTGATGGAGAAGCGGTCTCCCTCCCGGTGGTCTCCGGTGATCCTGAAGGGACGGGCGACGTAGACCCCGGACTCGGAGGACTGGACGAAATCGCGACCTTCCTCGAGGGGTGCCCGGCCGAAGCGATCGGAGGACCGGCTGATCTCCCGCACTGCCAGCCCTTCCGCGGGTTCGCCCGACTCCGAATCGACGACCCTGATGGCGTAGGTCCAGGCCGGCGAGAGGTTGAGGGCAGTTGCCTCATTCGTACGCGTAAGGCGCAATGAAGGAGGATACGCGACATCACCCAGCGTGTGCGTCAAGAGTGCTCTGGGCGAAGCGCCTGGAGCCGGAAGAATCACTCAGAGTGACTTCTCCATTCCCCCGGCCGATGGATCGAAGATCTCCCGGTAGCGGGGGTCGCGGGCCATGATCTCGTTCCGCCGGTCCGCGGGGAGGTGGTCGGCGAGGGCGAGGAGCAGGGCCCGGGCCTTTTCCAGCGCGGCCGGGTCTCCGGTGATCCGGTAGAGGAGGCGGGAGACCTCGAGCCGCTCCTCGTGGGTCATGCGACCCTCTGCCCGCCGCATTGCCGCCTCCACCTCCTCGGCCGGCGCCTTCCCGAGCAGGCCGAGTCGCGCGATGGTGACGGCCTCCGCGGCGGGGGAGCCGAGGTCGCGCGCCTCGACGAGAGCCTCTGCGAGCGCCTCCCCAGCCTCCTCCGCCCGCCCGGCCCGCATGAGTACGTCCCCGAGGCCGATGAGGGACTCGAGCGCCGCCGACCGGTAGCCCCGGGTCTTCCGATCGAGCCAGGTCTCCCGGTAGGCCTTCTCCGCCGCCTCGAAGTTCCCTTCCGCCTGCGCGAGCCGGCCAAGTGCCTGGCGCGCGTACCCCGCGTTCATCCGGTCTCCGACCCGCAGGGCGATCGCGAGGCCGCCCTCGAGGTGCTCCCGCGCCGCCCTCCGATCCCCCAGGGTGTCGAGGACGGCCCCGATGTTCACCAACGTCCGCCCCTCCCCCGCGGCGTCGCCGATCTCGCGGAGCAGGGCGAGCGACTTCCGGTAGGATTCGACGGCCCGATCCGGGCGGCCCAGGGCGGAGAAGACGGCGCCGAGGTTCCCGCTGGCGTTGGCCTCCCCCTGCCGGTAGCCGATCTCCCGGCAGATCGACAACGCGTGGGACAGCCGGGCCCGGGCCTGCTCGTGACGGCCGAGGCTGCTGAGCAGGGACCCCAGGTTCCCCGACGTCATCGCCTCGCCGCGGCGATCACCGAGCTCCCGCAGGATGGCGAGACAGCCTTCGTGGAGTTCGAGAGCCTCGTCGGGTCGGCCGAGGTTCGCGAGCACGACGGCGAGGTTGCCCAGAGAGGCCCGCTCTCCCCATCGATCACCCTTCTCGCGTGACCGGGCGAGATGGAGCTCGAACCACTTCCGGGCATCCTCGAACTCGCCCACGGAATGGAAGCAGGTCCCGAGCCGCAGCATGGCGGAGAGTTCCTCCCGGGTGTCCCCCGCTCCGCGCGCGAGGTCGAGGGCGAGAAGGAGGTCGGCGCGCGCCTCCTCGGTCCGGCCCGATCGAACGAGGATCGCGGCGAGGCCGTTCAGAGCCCGGGCGCGCGTGACCGGGTCGCCCGACTCCGCCGCGATTTGGCGGGCTTCCTCGAGCGTTTTCCGCTGGGCGTCGCGGCGTCCCAGGGTTTCCTCGCACTGCGCCTTGCGGAACAGCACCTCGGCGCGGGCAGTTCCGGCGAGCCCGTCCGGCACCGCGAGCGCCAGTTCGGCGAGGCGGATCGCGGATTCGCTCCGATAGACGCTCTCCAGGTGGGCCAGGGCGCGGTCGAGGAACGGCAGTGCCTCCGCCGGCCGGGCGCCGAGGAGGCCGTGCGAGGCCACGAAGCAGGCGTCCTCACCGGAGAGCTCCCCGACGAGGGCGCGGCGCGTCTCGGAGAGCAGGGAGTGGTACTCCCGCCGCAGGCTCTCGGGCAACCCGTCGTAGACGACCTCCATGAGCTGTTGGTGGTCGAACCGGAAGCGCGGCCCCTCGGCCCGGATCACCCCCGTGCGGCGGGCCACGGCCGCGAGCTTCTCCAGCACCACGACCCGCTTCATGTCGCGGACGCGCGCGATGGGGTCGGCGTCGAAGATGAGCCCCTGCACCGCGGCCACGTCGAGGAGCGCGCGCTCGTCGTCCCGCAGTTCTTTGAGCCTCGCCTCGATCATGTCGCGGACCGTGGAAGGGACCTCGATGGCGTCGATGAGCCGCGTCTCGACGAAGCTCCCGTCGGGCCGGCGGGCGATCAGGCCGCATTCGGCGAGGCCCCGCACGATCTCGAGGATGAAGAACGGCACGCCGTCGGACTTCCAGGCGATCTTCCCGCCGAGGCGTTCCGCGACGGCTTCGCCCCGCAACACGTCACGCAGCAGCTCCACGACTTCCCGGGGCGAGAGGCGGCCGACCTCGATTTTCCGGTCGACCTTCGAGGCGCCGAACTCGGCGAGCTCCTCCGCCGGAAGGCCGGGGCGGGTGACGAGCAGCAGCATGACCCGGTGGCCTTCCACGGCTCTCGCCATGGCCAGCGCGATCCGGCGGCTCTCGGGCTCCGCGAACTGGAGGTCGTCCACCACCCAGAGGAGCGGTCGCTCTGCGGCGAGCGCGCGCATGAAGTCCACCATCACCGCCTGCAGCGTGTCCCCTCCGATTGCCGGTGCGCCCTCGGGTCCGACGGTCTGCCGGACCCGCGCCGCGATGGCCGGCACGAGGTCGGGGGTGTGCCGCAGGTAGGGGCCGAGGACCTCCTCCAGCCGGCCGCCCCCGAAGCGCCCGATGATGGCGTCGGAGAATCCGCCCGGGCCGCCCGCGGGGTGGTAGCCGCCGTAAAGGACGTGGGTCCGGTCCGGCGGCACCTCGCTCAGGAACCGGTCGACGAGCCGGCTCTTGCCGATACCCGCCTCTCCGAGGAGCAGCACGACCCGGCCCTCCCCGCGCACGGCGCCGTCCCAAGAGGCGCGCAGGGCGAGGAGTTCCGCCCCCCGGCCGATGAACCGCGTCTCCTTCCGGACCGGTATCCGCGGCAACCGGGCCGTGCCTGGAGCCCGCGCCTGCTCACGCGCGCGCCACCAGGCGCCGCCTTCGCCCTCGAGGAGGATCCGTTCCAGCTCCGCGGCCGAGGCGAATCGCCCGGCCGGATCCTTGGCGAGCAGGATGGAGATCACCTCGCCGAAGAACGCCGAGAACTCCGGGCGGACCTCGCCCAGCGGCGGCGGAGAGGAGTGGAGGTGCGCACGCATTACCGCCCCCGGCTCCTCGTGGCGGAAGGGGTTGTCGCCCGTTGCCATCTCGTAGAGCACCACGCCGAGTGAGTAGAGGTCCGCCGATGGCCCCACCCCCGTCCCGCGGAACTGCTCGGGGGCCGCGTAGTGGAGAGTGCCGGCGAACTGCCCCTCGGTGGTGAGCGCAGCGGAGGGATCGATGAGCCGGGCGATGCCAAGGTCCATGATACGCACCCGCTGATCGGCGGAGATGAGGAGGTTCTCCGGCTTCAGATCGCGGTGGACCGCGCCGGCCTCGTGGATTGCCACGAGACCCGCGGCGGCCTGGGCCGCGATCTCACGCAGGAGGCCCTCCGGAAGCGGCCCGAGCGTCGCGAGGAGCTGGCGCAGCATCCGGCCCTCCACGAACTCCATGGCCAGCCAGTTGACCGTCTCCCCGTCGATCTCCGATGCCCCGGCCTGAAGGGTGCGGACGACGTTCTCGTGCCGCACACGTCTTCCGACGGTCCCCTCGCGCGCGAACCGCTCCCGCATCCCGATCCCGGCGAGCAGGTGGGGGTGGATCACCTTCATCGCCACGCGGTCACCCGGTTCAACGCCCTCTGCCGGCTCGTCCGCCGTCGCGAGGTACACCCGGCCCATGCCGCCGGATCCGAGTTCGCGTACGATGCGGTAGGGTCCGAGTCTCGCGCCGATCATCGGGCCCAGTGAACCCCGAATCCCCGGCGAACGCAACCGTTCCCGCCCCCGGGGAAGACCGGCGGGTCCGCAGCGAACCTAGTTTCACGGAAGGCGAAGGTCTTCTGAAGGGTCCTTGATGCGACGCGGTGTCCGGAGATCGAGAGGGTCGTCAGGGGCCCGGACTCGCTCCGGCGCCGGCCGTGACCATCCCGCAGGTTCAACCCGGGGTCGATCTGCCGGACGCCCAGACTGGCAGCCTGCCGGGCAGAGGGTCGCAGCGCAGAGATCGTCCTTCTCCCCGACAGGCTGTTGGTCTTTCGGCTTTCGCGGGCATCAGGCCCTGCGTCTCCTTTTCAGATGGTATGAAGCAGACGTTCCGGCCCCGGGACGTGAGCCAGGGGGAACCTGTTCCCTCCAGCTACGAGGGACTTCTGCCGACGGATCATCTCTCGCGCTTCGTTCGCGACCTGGTGCGTGACGATCTTTTCTGTCGGTCATCCATGCCCCCTCGCCGAGTCCTCCCTACCACCCGGTCATGATGACCGCGCTGCCGCTTCACGGATCTCGAGCGGGCCCGGGTGGAGCGCGTGGGCTTCATGCCGCTCACCGGGACGGCGAATCCCGATCGACAGCGCGGGCGCGCCCGTCACCTCAGGCTGCGGGCGTGCCCGCGCTGTGGACTTCAGGACGGAACCGGTATCCTTGCGGTCTGCCCATGGATGCCTACGAATTCTCGAAGCGGCTCGGGGACCTTCTCCGCTCCGACCAGGAGCATGGCCGGCTCGGCCCTCTCGATCACTACCAGGCCCAGTTCCCGGGCCATGCGGAGGAGGTTTCTCGCGGGTACGCGGCCGTCACCGGCCAGAAGGGCCGGGGCTCCTCCTCCGACCTGCGGCCCCAGAGCTGGCTCTCGGCGCGGAACCGCGAACACTACACGCACCGGGGCGAGATCGCGCGGGGAGGCATGGGCGCCATCCTCCGCGTCCACGACGCAACCCTCGACCGGGACCTCGCCATGAAGGTCATCCTCGGGGACGCCGGAAAGATCGGCTCCTCCTCGCCGGCCACCCCGAGCCCTCTCGCCAGGCGGTTCCTGGAGGAGGCGCGGATCACCGCCAGGCTCGACCATCCCGGTGTCGTGCCCGTGCATGAGGTCGGTGCGGACGGGGAGGGTCGTCTCTTCTTCACGATGAAGCTGGTTAAAGGCGGAAGGACCCTGGAGCGAGTCCTCTCGGAGAGGGGCGCAGGGGATCCCGGGCTGCACCGCAGCCACGTCGTGCACATCCTCATCCGCGTCCTGGAGACGCTCGCCTTCGCGCACGAGAAGGGCATCATCCACCGCGACCTCAAGCCGACGAACGTCATGGTCGGGGACTTTGGCGAGGTCTACGTGATGGACTGGGGACTCGCCAAGGTCGTCGGCGCCGCCTCCGAGCCCGATCTGCCGGCGGCGGATGCCGCCACCGGCGTGTCCGGCGGCGGAGTCACCGAAGTCGGCCAGATCCTCGGGACTCCGGCGTACATGCCGCTCGAGCAGGCCCGGGGGGAGCCGCTGGACGCCCGGGCTGACATCTACGCCGTGGGAGCCATGCTCTACGAGGGCCTCTCCGGGATCCACCCCTACGGCGAAGGGGGGAGCAGGCCGGCGAACATGGAGGTCTTGTTACGACTCATGACAGGTCCGCCCGATCCCCTCGGGAAGCTGGCTCCCGACGCTCCGCCGGAGCTTGTCTCGATCGCCGAGAAGGCGATGGCCCGCGACAGAGGTGCGAGGTACTCCTCGGCGATGGAGTGTGCTGCGGATCTCCGCAGCTTCACGGAGGGACGCGTCGTCAACGCCCACGAAACCGGAGCCTGGGCGGAGCTGAGGAAGTGGCTCGGTCGCAACCGTGCCCTCGCCCTCTCGCTCGCCGCCGCGTCCGTGCTCCTCGTGGCCGGGCTCCTCACGGCCATTGCGCTGGGCATCGGCGCCGCCCGTGGACGGGATGCGGCTCGCTACCACGCCTATCGAGCCGACATCGGCGCGGCCGCTGCGGACCTGGCCAACCGGGACATGCGCGCTGCTCGCCTCCGTCTCGATCAGACGCCGGAGGATCTTCGCGGCTGGGAGTGGCATCACCTGGTCTCCCGCCTCGACGAGAGCCTGTTGACGATGGAGGGAACCGCCCTGGCCTTCTCGCCGGAAGGCCGGCTGCGAGTGCTGGACCGGAGAGGAGGTGTGTGGGAGCTCGAACTGAAGCAGGGAAGCTCCCGCCTTCTCGCGACGGTTCCCGAACTCGGGACTGCCGCCTGGGTCACCGAGGACGGAGAGTATGTCTGCAGTCTGAAAGAGCGTCGGGGAATCCGGAGCCAGTACGAGTTGCGTGTCCATCCCATCGGCGAGGCGGGTCAGACGCGGACCACTCGGCTGGGCATCCTGGACCGCAAGTGGGACCGGGGATTCCGCATGCCCCGGTTCGTCTACATCAGTACCGACAACCGGTTGCACCTCCTCGACCTCGCTACAGGCGCCGATCGGGTCCCCGCCGGCCTGCCGACTGGAGCACACCTGACTCTCACGGGGTCGAGCTGGATGTCCCGGTACGCCCTGCTCGGGGCGATCGACCGAGCGGTTGTCTACGATCTGCAGGATGAGCGGCCGATCCTGTCGATCGAGCGGCCGCGAAACGCCGGAGCGGCCAGCCTGGCCCTGACTCCGGATCTCACGAGGGCGGTGATCGGAGCCGAGGACGGGAGCCTGGAGCTGTGGGACCTCGACCCAGGCCGTCCCGCGAAGCTCCTGAGACTGGAGGCTCACCAGGGCGTCGTCCAGTTCGTCTCCATCCACCCGAGTGGGACGATCGCGGCGGCGGGGGGTGTCGAGCGCTCGGTGTCGCTTCACAGCCTCCTCACCGGCAGGCTGATTCGCATCTGCCAGGGTCACCTCCGACCTGTGGAGGAGGGCCGCTTCACTCCGGATGGCGAGTACCTCCTGACCCGGGATGCGGGCGGCGAAATCCGCGTCTGGGCCGCCGACGAGGCGGATCCCTCCACGCTGCGGGGCCACGCGTCGTATGTCTACGCGGTGGCCTTCTCCCCCGACGGTTCACGGGTCTACTCGGGAGGTTGGGATGGCTTCCTCGACCGCCCCGGGGCGCTGAAGGTCTGGGACGCCTCGACGGGGAGTCTCGTCGCATCCCTCGAAGGAGAGGGACGCTGTGTCTTCTCGTTCGCGCTGAGTACGGACGGCCGCCGGATCGTCACGGTCGGCGGCGACGGGGGAGACTTCCAGGCCGGGAACCTGCGGGTTTTCAGCACCGAAACGGGGCGGATTGAGCGCGAGCTCCCGGGGCGGTACCGGACGCTCGCCCTGCACCCTGACGGGATCCGGGCAGTGGTGACGGACTTCCGGCCGGAGGATCGGAGCACCGGGGTGCTGGTCGTGGTCGACCTGCGGACGGGAGCTTCCCTTGCCACCCTGCTCGGCAAGCCCGTGGACTGGAACGCCCTCAACGTCGATCCCGCCTGCAGTCCGGACGGCCGTCTCATAGCCGGACCCGGGGCCGATGGGAGATCGATCGTCCTGTGGGACGCGCAGACGTACCGGGAGGTTCGCCGGATGCAGCCGCCGGGAGGCGGGCTCAGTTCGATCGCCTTCAGTCGGGACGGCGCTCGACTCCTGACGACCGCCGCCGACGACAGTTTCCGGGTCTGGGAGGTCGCGACCGGAGCGGAGCTCGGGGCGCAGGCGGGCACCGGGAACGAGGTGCTCGCGGGGGTGTTCACGACAGATGGCATGAGGATCGTGACCGGGGGCCGCGACCGGAATCTGCGGATCTGGGACGCCTGGACCTGCGAGGAGATTGTGCGGCTGTCGGGTCACGACGACTACGTCAAGCAGGTGGCCGCGAGCCCCGACGGCCAGGGTTTCGCCTCCGCGTCCGGAGACGGGACGGTGAGGCTGTGGCAGAAGCGCTCGGCGCAGGAGATCCACCGCGCTCGCGCGGTGCGGGAGCGGTTTGCCGGTGAGCTGACACCCCGGGTCCTGGCCCTGTTCGAGGACGGTCTCGAACCGGAACAGGTCGCCGAACAGCTCCGATCGGAGCTGGAGGGCCGGCGCCTGGAGGTCGCGCTCCAGATCGCCCTGCGGGAATCCGTCAGCCGCCTGGCGGCCGCAGCCGACGACGGCCTCCCCCGCCCCCGGTCCGGAGACGAACCCCCGGGAGGTTCACCGCGCTGACGAGGCCGAGGGGGTCTCACGCACGGGCGGCGCCATCGACGGGGCTCCGGGTCGCCTGTTCCGGCTGACCGTACGCGGTCACCTTGCAGACGACGACGGTGCAGTCGTCCTTTCTGGGCGTCTCCCCTCCGAAGAGGAACGCCGACCCTGTGATCCCCTCGACGATCCTCCCGGCGGTCTCGTGAAGGTGCTCGCGGACTACCCGAAGCACGTTCTCTTCCTCGAAGAACGTGCCGTCCGGTGATCGCGTCTCGGTCACGCCGTCGGTGAGGAGGATGATGACGTCTCCCTCACGGAGCGCGATCGCCGGGCGGGCGGTGAAGGTCGCTTCCGGGAACAGGCCGATGGCCGGTCCGGTAACCCCGAGGACCTCCCGCACGACACCGGTGCGATCGACGACGTGGGCCGGGAGGTGCCCGGCGCTCGCCCAGGTGGCCAGACGCCGTCGGGGGTCGATCCGCACCACGAGGAGGCTGATGAACTGCCCCGGCTCCAGGTCTGCGGCCAGGTGATGGTTGAGATGGCCGAGGAGCCGGCCCAGGTCCGCGTGATCGTGGATAAGGGTTCGGAGGTACGCGCGGGTCTCGGCCATCAGGAGGGCCGGACCGAGCCCGTGCCCGCTGACGTCGCCGATGACGAGTGACACGCAGTCGTCCGCGGTCCTGATGAAGTCATAGTAGTCGCCGCACGTCGCCTCGGCAGGGAGAACCGACCCCGCCACGTCGATGCCCGAAAACCGCGGCGACCGGGCAGGGTACAGGTTCCTCTGGACGGCCGCGGCCAGACGCAGCTCGGCCTCGTGCTCCTCCCGCCGTTTCCGCTCGGTCATGTCCTTCAGGACGGAGACGAAGTGTGTCACCCGTCCTTCCGGGTCCTTCATCGGCGTGATCGTCTGCTCGACATGGATCAGTTCGCCGCGTTTGGTCCGGTTCACCGCTGCGGACCGATGGACCTTTCCCGCGAGGATCGTCTCCCAGAGCCGCCGGTAGTGCTCCGGGCCGTGGACTCCGGACTTGAGGACCCGCGGGTTCTGGCCGACCACTTCTTCACGGGTGTAACCGAGGACGGTCTCGAAGGCCGGATTGACGTACTCGATCCGGCCATCGCGAGTCGTGATGAAGACCACGTCGGCGGTCTGCTCCACGGCGTTCGAGAGGCGGTGGATCGACTCTTCGGCCTTGCGGCGTTCGGTTACGTCGCGCATGAGGATGACGCCGCCCACGACGTTGCCCCGCGCGTCGACGACGGGTTGCCCGTCGATCATCAGCCAGGCCCCCTCCGGAAGGTCCGAGGAGCGCACGAACAAGACCTGCTCCGTCGTCTTCTCCCCGCGGATTGCGCGGGCGAGCGGCAAGTCTTCGGCGGGGAAGGGTGTCTCGCCGTCCGGGAGGAAGCACCCGTAGGTTGAAGACCAGTCCGACAGGGGGACGCTGCGCGCCCCCCGGCCGACCATCCGACTCGCGGCCTCGTTGTAGACGAGGAACTTCCCGGCCCGGTCGGCAACGACGACGCCTTCCTGGAGACCGTCGAGTACCAGCTGGGCCACGCGCGATTCCTTTCGGAAGGACCGGTCTTGCGCGCGCCGGGAGAGGAAGAAGAGGAGCCCGAAGATCAGCTCCCAGCCCAGCATGACCGCGCCTCCCAGCGCCAGTGGGTAGTGGCGCCGGCCGGTTCGCTGGAAGCTGGTCCCCGGCCGGGCGAGGAGCTGCCACTTCCTTCCCGCCGCGGAGATCTCCCTGGAGGCGTCCCATTCGCCGGGAGAGGTCGTCTCCGGGAGTCGCTCGAGGATCACCGGCGAACCGTCCGGGCCGGTATCCGTGAGCAGAAACTCCATTCGGAGGTTCGCCGAGTCCGGGAATGGACCGAAGGCCTCCTCGACGAGCTCGCAGACGCGGAAGACGGCGATGCCGAATCCTCCCCCCACCGCCGTTCCGGTGACGCGCTCCGGATGCTGGATCGCGATGGCCGCGAGGACCGCCGGCACGGAGAGCTCGTCCTGCACGAGCTGGATTGGCGCGCTGAACCGGACGTCGGACGAAGTGCGGGCCTCGTCCAGGGTTGCCCGGCGGACGCCGTCCGATGCAAGGTCGAATCCGATCGCGGTCTCGTTTCCCGCGAGCGGTTCGACGAAGCGGACCGGCACGTACGCATCCCGTTCCGCCGCCGTCACCAACATGCCGGAACCGTCGCCCTGCCGGATCCGGTAGCCCGCGAGCCCGGCGGTCCGCGCCTCAGCCTCATGCGCGCCGCGGTCCCCGCCGGTGACCTGCGGGGCCCACTCCAGGGCCTGGATGGACGGGTAGCGCGCGATCAGCTCGCGGCAGTAGGTCACGAACTCGGCTTCGGTGACTGCTTCCGAGGAAAGGTAGAGGGCCCGGAGAGCGTACAGGACCTCCCCGATGCCGAGGAGGCGCCCCCTCAGTCGGTCCGCCCGCTCCGTGAGGTAGTCGTCGAATCGCGCGCGGGCCTCTGCACGCACGCTGCTCGCGGCGATGCGGAATGCGAGGCAGCCGAGGACGGGACCGGCGAGGACGAGGG
>JALOQY010000381.1 GCA_025459285.1 Planctomycetota bacterium
CGCACGCGAGTTCGGTGTCGAGGGGGACGAGGTGACGGAGGCAACGTTCCGGTTCCTGCGGAGCCTCGGACCACCGGCCGACACCTTCCGGCCCGGAGATCCGCCGATCGGCGACGCCCGGACCGCCTGCCATGACCCGGAGATCCTCGAGGCCGGGGGGCTGGTCGCCTTCGTCGATGCGAGGGGAGACAGCCGGGTGGGCACCCTCGATCCCGCGACCGGCGACTTCGGAAGCAGGCCGGGGCACCGGGTGGAAGGCCCGGTCTCCCGCTGGTCGTTCTACTCCAACGGCCCGGAGTGGGGGCTCGACGCGAAGGGGCCGGCGCGGGCAACGGCGACGTGCTCTTCAACAGCGACAACCTCGCGTGAAGAGCGGGTCAGTGGCGCCGAACGCTCCTGCTGCAAAGAGGTAGGGTACGCCGAACGCCTACCTCCCAGAAGTGAGCACCTCTGAGCCGGGACTGGAGCCGCACAGACGCAGCCCCTGAGTCTCCTCGGGATGCCGATGGAGGCCTCCCCGCGCCGCGGATGACCGTCGACGGACGCCCGGCCACTGGCACAACCAGACGGGCCAGATGAGTCAGACCAGATGGGGATCGCCGGGAAACAGACGGCACGCTCACTCGTGCTCGACACCGAGGAGGCCCCTGGACCACTCACGCCATCGTTGCAGTGCTCCGGGAGTGGGAGACTCAGCATCGAATCCCCTGGTCTAGCAGCCCGTCGGGGAAAAGGGTTGCACCGCAGAGATCGTCCTTGGCCCCGACAGGCTGCTAGTTTTTCGGATTTCGCGGGCTACCTGCCCCTGCGTCTCCTTTTCAGATAGTATGAAGAAGACCTTCCGGCCCTGGGATGTGAGCCAGGGAGACCTCTTTCCGCCGGCTCCGAAGGACCTGGTGCCGCCGGATCATCTCTCGCAGTTCATCCGCGACCTGGTGTGTGACGAGCTGGATCTGTCGGCCATCTACGCCCACTACCAGGAGCTGAGGGGATACCCTCCCTACCACCCGGCCATGATGACCGGGCTACTGCTTCCCGGTTACTGTCGCGGGGTCTTCTCTTCGCGGAAGCTTTCGCAGGCTTGTGAAGAGCGAGTGGACTTCATGGCCCTGACCGGGATGGTCAAGCCCGACCACAGCACGATCTGGAAGTATCGCTGCGATCACCGCGTGGCCCTCTCTGAGTCGTTCGTGCAGGTTCTGGCCCTGTGCCGGGAAGCAGGGATGGTGAAGCTCGGCCACGTGGCGCTCGACGGGACGAAGGTCAAAGCTGATGCCTCGAAGCACTCGGCGATGAGCTACAAGCGGATGATGGAGGCCGAGCCGGAGTTGGCGAAGCTGGTCGAGGAGTGGATGGACCAAGCGAAGAGGACGGACGAGCAGGAGGACAGGGAACACGGGCCCGACCGGCGTGGAGACGAGATCCCGGCGCACATCAAGGACTTGACGGGTTCATACCCGGCTCAGGTCTCGGCGGACGCCGGGTACTGTTCCGAGGCGAACATCGTGGCGGCTGGTAGCGGAAGATCGACCCGTACATCGCAACCGGGCGGCAGGTCACGGCACGGCAAGTTCGACCGACGAGGCGGACAAGGTAGCGGCCCTGAGGACGCAGGCGATGCGAGAGAAGCTGAAAGCGGGGGGCTTCGAGAGTCCCTACCGTTTGAGGAAGCAGGTCGTGGAACCGGTCTTCGGCCAGATCAAACAGGCGAGAGGATTCCGCCAGTTCCTGCACCGAGGTCTCTCAAAGGTCCAGGGAGACTGGTCGATGGTCTGCACCACCCACAATCTCCTGAAGCTCTACGCAGTCCGGAACTGAAGCAAGACCGGGCAGCCTCATCGGCTCGGCAGCAAAGCCTCAGAATGGCTCCGAATAGGCTTCGTGGTCATCCGAAACCAGGCGGCGACCCGCGAGCTCTGAAAGACCCTTCGATCTGAGATCAAAGCCGTTTCAAGCCGTTGATAGCTAGCAGCCCGTCGCCGAGAGACTCCCGCGCGCCTGAGGGCTTACGGCGACGGGCTGCTAGCCGACGATCTCACGCAGGACCCGCTGTCCCAATCAGCAAGACGAACCCTGCAATGCGACCCGTCACGAGCATGACCGGGAAGTGCCCACCGGCCTTCCGGAATGCGTGCTCCAGGGTCCGGCGGATGTATACGGCTACCTCCAGATCGTCCAATCTGCACTACCATTGCAGATTGGACGAACCTCCGCTGGTGCACCCGGGGAGGAGCCAGCGCTGCCGGAGGCGCCGGGGAGCTTCCAGGGGCGCACCCCCGACCGCACTTCCGCACCGGCCGAAACCACGCGCTGTCGACCGTGTTCAACGCCCCATGGCCCCGGCGGGGCCGGCAGGGAGGTGATCGCGTGAAGCGCCTGATCGGTACGGTCCTCACCCTCCTTCTCCTCTCCGCGGCGGGCTTCGCCGGGGAGCCCGCGCAACGGCCGCCCAACGTCGTCCTGATCCTCGCCGACGATCTCGGCTACGCCGACCTCGGGGCGCAGGGCTGCCGGGACATCCCGACACCCGCGATCGACTCCATCGCCACCGCGGGCATCCGCTTCACGAACGCCTACGTGCCGTGCCCGGTCTGCGCGCCGACCCGCGCCGGCCTCCTCACCGGGCGCTATCCGCAGCGGTTCGGCTTCGAGCACAACCCCGGGAACGAGCGAAACGCCTCGCCGGACTTCGGTATCCCGGCGGCGGAGCCGATCCTCGCCGAGCGCCTGAAGGCGGCCGGCTACGCCACGGGGATGGTGGGAAAATGGCACGTCGGCTATCGGCGCGAACTCCAGCCCCCGAGCCGCGGCTTCGACTCCTTCTTCGGCTTCCTCTCCGGCGCGAACGACTACTTCGCCAAAGGACGATCAGGCCGCAGCCCGATCCTCCGGGGCTTCGAGCCGGTCGAGGAGAAGGAGTACCTGACCGACGCCTTCGCCCGCGAGGCCGTGGCCTTCATCGACGCCCATCGCGGGCAGCCGTTCTTCCTCTACATGCCCTTCAACGCGGTGCACGCCCCCCTCGAGGCGCCGGACGAAATGCGCGCCCGGTTCCCGGAGATCGCGGATCCGAAGCGGCTCACCCACGCGGCGATGCTCGCGGCCATGGACGACGCGGTGGGCCTGATCCTCGGTGCACTCCGCCGCCACGGGATCGAGGAGAACACGCTCGTGATCTTCCTCTCCGACATCGGCGGACCGACCCCCCAGACCACCTCGCGGAACGACCCGCTCCGGGGCTTCAAGGGGCAGGTCTACGAGGGCGGGGTCCGGGTCCCGTTCTTCATCCAGTGGAAGGGGGGGCTCGAGGCGGGGAAGGTCGAGAGCCGACCCGTCATCGCGCTCGACCTGCTTCCCACGGTGCAGGCAGCCGCGGGGGTGCCCCTCCAGGGCGGCCCGCCGCCTGACGGGGTGGACCTCCTCCCCTACATCCGGGGCGAGAAGGAGGGGCGGCCCCACGAGGCGCTCTTCTGGCGCATGGGGCGGCAGTCCGCCGTGCGGCTCGGCGACCTGAAGCTCGTCGTCCGGGATGGTGTGGCGGAGCTCTACGACCTCGCGAAGGACGTGGGAGAGGCGCGCGACCTCTCCCGGGAGCGGCCGGAGGACGTGGCGAGGCTCCGGAAGGCCCTCGCCGACTGGGAGGAGGGGACCGTTCCCGCACGCTGGTACCGGAACGAGGAGGCGCCGGAGGGCCCGGCGACCGGGAGATCCCGGCCCGGCGCACGGGGGGACGTCGAGGCGAGGTTCCGCACCCTCGACGCGGACGGGGACGGGAAGGTGAGCCGTGCCGAGGGCGCCTCGATCGGGCGGCTCTTCGACCGCCTCGACGCGGATCGCGACGGCTTCGTGACCCTCGAGGAGACCCGGCGCGCGGCCGCTCGGGAGGGTGTGCCGGAGAACACGCCTCCCCCGTCGCCGCGCGAAGAGTCCGGCCGGCGAGTGGAGGGGGTGACGATCGAACTCGCCGCCCGCGACCCCGGAGCGGTCCTCCGCTTCTACCGGGACGGCCTCGGGATGAAGGAGGTCGGGGAGGGGCTCCTCGAAATGGCGGGCACGCGCCTGCGGATCGTGAAGGCCGCGGCCCCGGAGGCCACCCCGGCCGCGGAGGGAAGTGCCTTCCGGAGGGCACTCTCCGCCCTCGGCTTCCGCTACCTCTCTCTCTGGCTCGCCGATCCGGAGGCGGCCGTCCGGCGGATCGAGGCGGCGGGCTTCCCCCGGCCCCGGGCGGGCGCGAACGTCTGGCTCGGCGAGGATCCCGGCGGGAACCTCGTGGAGATCATGAACGTCCCGCGCGACATCCCCGGGGAGGCGGTGACCGTCGCCATCCTCGTCACCGACGAGGCGGCCGCGCGCCGCTTCTACGGGGAGACGCTCGGCCTGCCGCTCCTCGCGACCTGGAA
>JALOQY010000065.1 GCA_025459285.1 Planctomycetota bacterium
CGGCTTCGGTCGCGCAGCGACCATGCGGCGAAAGGCCCGCGGCGGTGGCCGGAGATCCACCTCGGGCGACGCCCGAGGTGGATCAGGACTTTCGAGGCGTGGCACTCGCAGCCCGTCGGGGCCGGGGACGTTCTCAGCAATGCGACCCTTTACCCCGACGGGCTGCTAGCGCTTCTCCAGCTTCTTGATCGCCGCCGCGGCCTGCTGGCGGTACTTCTCGATCCCGAACCGCTCCTGGATGTCCCGGTAGATGCGGATCGCCATCTCGTATTCCCCGCGGTCCACCAACCCGCGGGCCGAGGCGTCGCGGCGCTCCCACGCCTTCGCCGCCCGGTCCTCGATCGCCTTCACCTCTCCTTCGACCTGGCGCTTCCAGTCCTCCAGCTTGTCGGTGAGAAGCTGGTTCTTCTGCCAGAACTCCCAGTAGATGTCCTGGGCGTCCTTGTAGCGATCCGCGTCGAGGAGCGCCTCGGCCCTGGTGCGCGCCTCCTCGAAGGCGCGGTCGATCGCGCTGAGCGAGTTGTCCGGGGGCCGGGGCCGGAGGACGTCGCCCGGACCGCCCGGCTCCTTCATGCCCGGCAGGGTCGTTCCCCGCCGGAGGATGTTCTCCTTGCGGACGCGCGCCTGCTCCGCCCAGAAGGGGCTCAGCTTCGCCCACGTCTCGATGTACTCGTCGATCCGCCGGATCGCGCCGTTCACGTCGTTGTGCTCAACCTGGATCGCGTTCTCCATCGTGTAGAAGGCGCGCTGCGCCTCGTCCTCGGTGCGGATGTTCCCCCGGGCGAGAGTCCTCTGCTTCAGGGACTCGATCTCGAGCTCGATCTTCCGGAGCGCGTCCTGGTCGCCGTGCGGATCCGCCTGCCCCGCAAGCGCCAGCGCCTCCGCGTGGCGGCCGGACCGGGACAGTTCCTGCATGCGCCTCAGGATGTCCGTATTGTGGTCCGTGCCGAGGAGTCCCGTGACGACGAGCAGGAACAGGATCAGCCCGCCCACGATGCAGCCGACCACGATCACCGGGTTGACCCCCGAGGATCGACCCCGCCGCGGGAACTCCTCCCGCTCCCCCCGGGACGGCGGGGGCGCCATGCGCGGGCCGAGGCGCACCGCGGGCCTCTGCGCCGGCGCCGCGGCCACCGACGGTGGCGCCGCCACCGGCGCGGCCCGCGCCGGCATCGGCGCGACTCCGCTGAAGGAGATCCGGGCGCGCCCGACCTGGATCACGTCGCCGTCGCGGAGCACGTGCTGGTTCACGAACGCGCCGTTCACCTTCGTGCCGGTCCGGCTCTCGAGGTCGACGAGTTTGTAGCCCACGCCCGGCACGTTGCGGATCTGACAGTGCTCCGGCCCCACGTCCGGATCGTCGATCCGCACGGCGGCGCCGTCCTTGCGGCCGACGACGATCAGGTCCTCGACGATCTCCCGGACGGTCGAACGGTCGTCATGATGGATGGTGAGTTTCGCCATGGGGGCCCCCGCTGACTACTTCGGGAATTCCTTGAGGGCAGTGCGCCCGAAATTCTGTGTCCAGTACCGCCCGCCCTGCCCGGTGCCCATGTCGGTCCAGAACTTCTGCAGGATGTTCCGGTGGTGGCCGCTCGAGTGCAGCCAGCCGCGGTGGGCCGACTCCGGATCCCCGGAACCGGCGTGGATGTTCTCGCTCATGGGGATGCCGGTGTACCCGCAGATCCTGGCCCTGAGGTCCGGCGTGCGCCGCTCCGGGTGCGGCGAGAAGTGGCTGAAGTAACCCTCCTTCGCCATCTCGTCGCTGTGGCCGCGCGCGCACCGCACGAGCCGGTCATCGAGCACCAGCGCGCGCCGGCCCATCATCAGGCGATACTCGTTCGTGATCTCCACCTGGCGGCGCTCGAGCGCCGAGGACGAGACCACGGCGGTCCGGTTGTACTCCATGACCTTCCGATCGTACGCGAGGAGGTCCCGTTCCCGCTCGTCGACGAAGTACTCCCGGACGCCCAGGTTCTGTCCGACGTACATCGTCAGCGAGGCGATGGCCTTCTCGAAATCCGAGGGGTCCACCCCCAGCCGCCGGATCTCCTCGCCCGCCGACTTCGCCTCGGCGAGCAACGCCTCCAACGCCGCGTCCGGCTTGACGTTCACCTTGAGGGCGTCGTCCCAGACCACCTTCACGGCGGCGATGCGCGCATCGACTTCGCGCTGGACCGGCTCGTACTCCGCCATCCGATCCCGGTAGGGGTAGAAGTACTTCACCTCGTCGAAGATCAGCGCGAGCGCATGCTCCCGGGCCTTGTCGAGTCCCGCCCGAAGCGCGTTCAGCCGGCCGAGGCGCCGGAACGCCGCGTGCTCCCGGATCTTCTCGTGGAGCTTCCCCTGCTTCTCGCGGAGCGAGGCGATCTGCTCGCGGTTCACCTCCTCCGCGTGCTCCTTCCGGGTGAGGATCAGCCCCTTGTGGGCGACGAACCCTCCTTCGGGGTAGGGGACGCCCCGCCTCCGGGCCCAGAGTCGCCCGGCCTCCTCGGCGGTCTCCGCGCGGCCGAGCGCCCCGAGGATCTCCGCCTCGAACTCCTCGCGAAGACCGGTCAGCGCGCAGTAGAGCGCGATCGCGAGCCCGTCGCCCGCGCCGCCCTGCGCCTTCCGGAGGAGCGAGAGGACCTCCTCGGGGGCAAGGGAGGCGTAGGGCCGCGAGACCCGCTGCCCGGAGAATTCCAGGTCGAGCCGATCGCCCGCGAGCCCGAGGACGAGGAACCGGCCGCCCTTGAGTTCCACGGCCCCGAAGCCGCGGCCCCGCTCGGCGATCCGCGCCGCGAGGGAACCGAGCAGTCCGTCCACCACCCGGAGGTCCCGCTCCCGGCGTTCGAACTCCTCCTTGAGTTCCGGGATGGTCACCGAGGCGAGGATCTCGGCGTAGCGGTCCGCCGCGGCGCGGAACATCCGGGCGGCCGCCAGTTCCTCGGCCTGCGTCGCGAGCAGGTCGAGCGCGCGGCGCTGCGAACCGGGATCGACCCGCTCGACCCGCCGGTCGTCGGCGCGCCGTTCGGGCTTCCCGGCGGTCTCGGCCCGCCGGCGCAGGAGCGGAGCGTACCGCGTGCCGGCAAAACGCTCCGCCTCGTCACGAAGGAGCACCGTCGCCTGCTCCGGCTTCCCGTCCCGCACGAGGATCTCCGCGCGGAGCAGCAGCGAACGGTAGCTCTCCTCCGCCCGGCGGTGGATCTCGCCCTCGGCCCGGCGCAGGTCTTCCCGGACGGTCGCGGCCGCCGCGGGCTCCCGCGCCGTGAAGGAGAGCAGCGCCGAACAGGCCCGCCCGAACTCCCCCTCCGCCGCGAGGGACTCCGCCTCCTGACGCACCGTTTCGTACCGCTCCCCCCGCTCCCGGTCCTTCCGCCCCGAGAGGTCCGCGAGCGCCGCGGTCGCCTGGTCGATCACCTCCGGCACATCGGAGTAGCCTTCGAGGATGCGCCGGAGCCCGTGCTCCATCTCGGAGGCCGGCCGACCGGTGCCCGCGGCGAGCAGCGCCGAGAGCTCCCGGAGAGCTTCGTCCGAGCGGGAGATGGCGCGGGTGAGGAGCCCGGCGGTCCTCTCGGCCTCGGCGGTCCACACCGATCCCGGACGGCGGCGGAGGAAGTCGGTCAGCGCGGCCAGGGCGCGTCGCGGATCCGGTTCCGCCTTCGCGAGGAGGAACTCGACCTGCTCGATCTCCGCCTCGACCCGCTCGACGTCCTTCGCCCGCGAGGCGGCGACCGCGTGGAGTCCTGCTTCCACGAGCAGGAAGAGGAGCAGGGCGGGGCCGAAGAGGCGCAGGAGCGTGGGCGCGAGGGGTCGCCCGGTCGCGCCGGGACTCGGCTCGTCGAACAGGAGCGTGAGAACCGCGTCTCCCACCCGCACCGAATCGCCGGGCCACAGCCTCGCGAGAAGGACCCGATGCTCTCCCAGGAACGTCCCGTTCGTGGAGTCGAGGTCGCGAACGACGACCCCCCCCGGCACGGGCGCGATCTCGAGGTGCTCGCGCGACGCCCTCTTCTCCGCGAGCACGATGTCCACGTTCTCCCCGCGGCCGACGATCGCGGGCCCCTCCGGAACGGGAAGGGTCCGCTCACCCCCCTCCTCTTCGATCCGCAGTCGGAGCATGCCCGTCTCCTATCGACTGACCTCCAGCGGGACGGAGAGCGTCTGGCCGGGTGAGAGCCGGATCCGGCGCCGCTCGATGACGTCCGGGCCCAGGCTCACATGGAGCGTATAGACCCCCGACCGGATGCCCACAAGTTTCACGAGGCCGAGGTGGTTCGTGTTCGCGGGGCCGCCGCCGTCGACCCAGACGGGCTCCACCTCGCCGTCCTCGTCCCGGAGCCAGACCTTGAGATCCGGGACCGGCGCGCCGGCGGGTGTGGCCGCCCGGATCTCGAGGATGGCGGCCTCGGGGAGGACGATGTCCACCTCCACGGTCGCCGCGCCCCGGGCCACCGCCACGACAGCCCCCTCCGGGTACCCCTGGGGATGGGATCGCAGGGTGACCTCTCCCGATACCAGCCCCTCGATGCGGAAACGGCCGCCCTCTCCGGAGGTGGTGGTCCACTGCCCCCCGATCTCCCCGGCATCCACCTCCACCGTCGCCCCGTCGATTCCCCCGCCCGCGGCGTCGAGGAGCCGTCCGACGAGGATGGCGCCCCGCTCCATCGGAATCTCCAGCCTCGAGTCGGAGCTTCTCTCGATTCGGGTCTCCACGGTCCCACACCATTCGCCGACCCGGGCGATCAGCCGATAGCGGCCCCGGGGGAGGTTTCCGAAGTCCGTCGTCCCGATCGACTCCGCGAGGCGGTTGGTCACCAGGATCCGCGCCTCCCGCGGTCCGTCCGACCGCACGATCCGAACGAAGCCGCCCGGGTGGCTTTCGGGAAGCCCGGTGAGGACCGCATCCAGGCGCACCAGAGGGTTCAGCACGACCTCCGCCTCCTCCGCCTCTCCCTCCGGCTTCGCCTCCACGAGTCGCCGCAGCGGTTCGTGGAACTGCGAATCGACCTTGAGGAAGTACCGTCCCGCGACCAGACCGGTGAGGCGGAAGCTCCCGTCCTCGTCCACCTGCAGCATGATGACCCGTCCACCCCCCTCCGGCATCAGGAGGGCACTGATCCCCGACACCGGGGCAGACGCGGTATCGAGGATCCTCCCGGAGACGATGCTCCCCCGAGGGATGACGACGTCTCCGGCGTCGGTTCGGGCTTCGACTCCGATCATGAAGTCATTCTCGAACGGCAAGCGCCGGGGGACGTTCGCCGTGAGACGATGCTCTCCCGGCCGCAGGGTCCGGAAATCGAGCCGACCTTCCGAGTCCGTGAAGACCGAGATGTTTCCGCCGGCGTACTGGACGACTCCCGCTGGCCAGGTTTCACTGGTCCGCGCGAAGGTGACAGGCACGTTGGCCCACGCCGAACCCGTTTCGTCCACCAGACGGCAGGAGAACGCCGATGGGGCGAGCAGGAGGATCTCCACTCCGTCGCGCCGTCCTCCGCGGCGGAACTCGAGGGGTTCCGAGAGACCGAGCGGGCAGCCCGGGCTCTCGGCGAGGAGCACGCCGGTGGCGCCTTCCGGCGGGGCGAAGGCCCAGGTCATCGAGAACGTGCCGTCCGCCTTCGTGACCGGCCCCCGGGCGAAGGGACCGGGCTTCTCCGGCCGGGGATACGCGGACACCCTCGCCCCCGCCACCGGCATCCCCTTCGAATCCACGACCCGGCCGCTGAACTCCATCGCGGGCGAGAGCTTGACGGTGATGTCGTCACGGGGCTGGTCCGGCGGGAGGTTCAGGCGCGCCTCCCCGTACCCGTCCGCATGGATGTAGAGCCCCCCGGTGTGCGCCCCGGGGATGCGGAACCGGCCGTCCTTTTCCGTCAGCACGAACCGCTCCGGGGACTCGAAGTCGTCGCCCGCGAGCGTCCGCACGACCGCGCCGGCCACCGGCGCCCCCGTTGCCTCCTCGACCACCCGCCCGGCCATCACCGGCGTCCTGATGGCGACGATCTCGGTCTTTCGTGTGCCGCCCTGGGGCAGTTCGATGTCTTCGGAGCGCCCGAGATACTCGCCGGGAACCAAGTGCACGGAAACCACGCCGGCGGGCACCGACACCAGCTGGAACCGTCCTTCGGCATCGGTCCTCGTGATCGCGATCCAGTCGCCGTCCTCGTTGCCCGCCATGACTCCCGTGTTCGGGACCGCCTCCCCGCTCTCACCCCGGACGACCCCCTCCACCTGTCCCGGCACCCGGAGCCGGATCTCGCACTCCCGGCCGCGGATCACTCCGATGCCGAACGGAGGCACCATACCCGCCGCGAACCCCTCCTTCTCCGCGAGCAGCCACGCGTTGACCGGGAGATCCCGGAACACGCAACGGCCTTCGGCGTCCGTCGTAGCGGCCGAGAGGAATGCGGGCGGCGTGTAGGGGCGGCGCGGCATCACGAACTGCCGCACCGTGGCACCCTCGACTGCCCCGTTGTCCGGACCCGTGACCCGCACCCGCACCTCGGGGATGGTGTCCCGCGCGACCGGGTACCACTCCGCCCGGTTCATCAGGACGTCCTCCGGCCGGAAGTCGGGCCGGGCCGGCTCGGGATCTCCGCAGGCGAGGAGCAGGAGTACCGGCAGGAGCCGGATCGCACGGTTCATCGAACTATCCTCCGGACCTCTTCAGGTCGTAGATCGTGATCTTGCTGTCGAGCGTGGGCCGGGAGATCCCGAGCCGCCGGGCGGCCTCCGACTTCTTCCACCCGGTCTGGCGCAGCACCTCGCGCACCAGCTCCCGCTCCACGGCCTGCACCGCCAGGGCGGTGGCTTCCTTCAACGTGTGATTCGCCGGCAGCCCCGCGGCGAGTCGCGGCACCGAACCCTTCCGGATCTCCTCGGACAGGATGTCCGGGACGATGACCCGGTCGGCGAGCGCGATCGCCCGCTGGATCTCGTTCCGGAGCTGCCGGACATTGCCCGGCCAGTCGTAGCCCGCGAGGACCGAGAGCGTCTCGTCGGCGATCTCCGGCGCCGGCCGGCCCTTCTCCTCGGCGAAGCGGGCGAGGAAGTGCCCCACGAGGAGCGGGATGTCTTCGCGCCGGTCGCGGAGGGGGGGCAGCGTGACGCTGATGACCGCGATCCGGTAGTAGAGGTCCTCGCGGAAGGTCCCCTCGGCCATCCCCCGGCGGACGTCGCGGTTCGTGGCGGCCAGCACGCGCACGTCCACCTTCTCGAGCGCCTTGCCGCCGAGCGGGCGGATCGCCCCCTCCTCCAGGGCCCGCAGGAGCTTGCCCTGCATCTCGAGGGACATGTCGGCGATCTCGTCGAGGAAGAGCGTGCCCCCGGTGGCGAGGGAGAGGAGCCCGCGCTTGTCCCGGTCCGCGCCGGTGAATGCGCCGCGCATGTAGCCGAACAGCTCGGACTCGAGCAGGTTGTCGGGAATCGCCGCGCAGTTCTCCGTGACGAACGGCCCGTCCCGCCGGGCGCCGTGGAAGTGGATGGCCCGGGCCACGAGTTCCTTGCCCGTGCCCGACTCTCCCTGGATCAGGACCGGCACCTCGCTGTCGGTCACCCGGTCGAGCAGCCGGAAGACCTCCCGCATGCGCGCCGACTCCCCCACGATGTTCTCGTAGGAGTACTTGAACTCCATCTCGTCCTGCCGAGCGCGCAGGATCTGCTTCACCTCGAGGAGTTCGGCGCTCTGGCGGCGCACCTTCTCGTTCAGGATCCGGTTCAATTCCTCGACCTTGTCCTTCGCGCTCTTCAGTTCGTCCTGCCGCCGCTGGTTCTCCGCCACGAGGCGCGCGTTCTCCACGGCGATTGCCGCCTGGTCCGCGAAGGCTTCGGCGAGCGGGAGGTCCACCTTGCTGAAGACGCCCTCCTCGAACCGGTTGTCCACGTAGAGGACACCGATGACCCGGTCCTTCACCTTCAGCGCCACCGCCAGCACCGACCGGAGCTTCAGGTCCGCCACCGAGCCGGAGGAGGAGAGCCGCTCGTCGGTCTGCGCGTTCACGGTCACCAGCGGCTTGCCGGTGGTCGCCACCTCCTCGGTGATGGAGTGGGAGAGCTTCTCGTCGGGCTTGCGGATCGCCTCCTGGTCCATGTGGCGGGCCGTGCGGATCTCGAGCCCCTTGCGGGTGCGGAGGAGCAGGAACCCGCGCTCGGCCTTCGTGAGCCGGATCACGGAATCGACGATCAGCGTGAGCAGCTTCCCGAGGTTCAGCTCGGAGGTGATCGCCCGGGTGATCTCCTGCAGCCGCGCGAGGTTCTCGCGGGTCGTGCCACGACCGGAGATGGCGCTGGACCGCTCCTCCACGAAGTTCTCGACGTACTCGCGCAGTTCGAGCAGGCCGTCGAGCCCGTCCTCGTCGAAGACCCGGGCGAGGAGCCGCCCGGCCTTCGCCCGGGGGTCCGCGGCGTAGCGCCGATCCGGCTCGTCGCGGGGCGGGGCCTCCTTCGCCGGCTTCCCCTCCGCCGTCGGCACGGGGTCCACGCGGAAGTAGACCACCGTGGCCCCGATCTCGATCCGGTCGCCGCTCTCGAGGATCTTCTTGTCGACCTTCTTCCCGTTGACCCTGGTCCCGTTGTGGCTGCCGAGATCCACGAGCCGATACCCGTCCCGGTAAGGCTCCACCCGGCAGTGACGCCGGGAGGACGCCGGGTCGTCCACGCAGACGGCGTTGTCCTTCGTCCGCCCGATCGTCGCCGGCTCGGCCCCGAGCTGCACGAGGCTCACGTCGTTCCCGCTCGTGAGGACGAGATGGGCCTTCACCGGGGTCCCTCCTCGACGACCTCGAGCCGCGCGTAGGACAGGAGCAGCTTCTTCAGGCCGTGCGCGGAGAAGTCGACGAGCACGCGCGCCGCCGCGCCGGAGCCCGAGCACTGCCGGACCCGGCCGAGGCCGAAGGAAGAGTGGCGGACGAGCACGCCCTCCCGCACCGCGGCTTCGGGTTCGGGATCGGGATCGGGTGACGCCTGGGCGTACTCGTCCACCTCGAAGCGGAGATCCCGGGAGCGCGGAGGCGCGGCCATTTCCTCGTCCACGAGTGCCGCGGGGTCGATCTCGTTCAAGAAGCTCGACCGGAGGCTGAACGAGAACTCGCCCCAGCGGCGGCGCTGCCGGGCATGGAGAAGGCTGAGTTCCTCCTTCGCCCGGGTGATCCCGACGAAGAGCAGGCGCCGCTCCTCCTCCCGCTCGCGCTCCATGGCCTGGCTCCGCGAGTGCGGCAGGAGCCCCTCCTCGCAACCGACGATGAAGACCACCTTGAACTCCAGCCCCTTGGCGGTGTGGAGCGTCATCATGGAAACGCGGGCCGAGCGCGGGTCGTAGCGGTCGGCGTCGGTCATGAGCGACACTTCCTCCAGCCAGCCCACGAGGCCGAGGCCGGGGTTGCGGTCCTCGTACTCCGCCCCCGAGGAGACGAGCTGCTCCACGTTCTCCAGTCGCTCCTCGTGGTTGTCCGGGTGGCACTGCTTCAGGTGCGCGGCATAGCCGATCCGCGCCACGATCTCCGCGACCACCGGGGCCACCGGGCCGTCCCGGCGCGCGGCGAGATCCGTGAAAAGGGCGGAGAGGGCCCGGACGCCGCCCAGCGCGCGGCCGGCGACACCCGGGACCTCCTCGACGCGGCGCAGCGCCTCGAGCAGGGAAATGCCCTTCTCGTCGGCGAATCGGAGGAGGCGCTCGCGGGAGGCGTCGCCGATCCCCCGCGCGGGGACGTTGAGGATCCGAAGGAGCGTCTCCCGGTCCTTCGGGTTCGCCACGATCTTCAGGTAGGCGAGGATGTCCTGCACCTCCGCCCGGCGGTAGAACTCCGTCCCGCGGACGATCGTGTAGGGGACGCCCCGGTCGAGGAAGGCGAGCTCGAGGGGTCGGCTCAGGGAGTGGACCCGATAGAAGATGGCCATCTCCGAGTACGGCACACCGCGGCCGAGCGCGTCGAGGACCGCCTGCACCACGATCCGCGCCTCTTCCTCCTCGTCGGTGGCCGTCCGGACGCGGACCTTCAGTCCGTCCGTGCGGGCGGTGAAGAGGTCCTTCGGCTTGCGGTCGCAGTTGTGCCGGATCAGGCTGTCGGCGGCCTTAAGGATGTGCGGCGTGGAGCGGAAGTTCTCCTCCAGCCGGATCACGCGGGCGTTCGGGTAGTCCTTCTCGAAATCGAGGATGTTGCGGATGTCGGCGCCGCGGAAGCCGTAGATCGACTGGTCGGGGTCACCGGTGACGTGGAGGTTCCGTTCCGGCCCGGTCAGCGCGCGCAGGAGCAGGAACTGCACCCGGTTCGTGTCCTGGTACTCGTCCACGAGGACGAACCGGAACCGCCTCTGCCAGTGCTCGCGCACGTCGTCGCAGTTCCGGAGCATCTCGAGGTTCTTCACGAGGAGGTCGTCGAAGTCGAGGCCGTTCGACTCCCGGAGGCGCCGCTCGTAGACCGGGTAGACGCGCCCCACCACCTCCCCGAACCAGTCCTTCGCCTGCCCCGCCGCCTTCTCCGGGGCGACGAAGTCCGACTTCAGGGCGCTGATCCGCGAGGCGACCGCCTCCGGGCGGAACTGGGTCGTGTCGATGTCGAGCGCTTTCATGGCTTCGCGGACGACACGGACCTGGTCGGAGTCGTCATAGATCGTGAAGGCCCGGTCGAGGCCGATCCGGTCCGCGCTCATCCGCAGCATCCGCGCGCCCATGGAGTGGAACGTCGACACCCACAATCCACGGGAGGAGACGAGGCTCACCACGCGCTCGCGCATCTCCTCCGCCGCCTTGTTCGTGAAGGTGATGGCGAGGATGCTCTCCGGGGGCACGCCCTCACCCATGAGCCAGGCGATCCGACGGGTGACGACGCGGGTCTTTCCGCTGCCCGGCCCGGCAAGGACGAGGAGGGGGCCGGCGAGGTGCGTGATCGCCGCGCACTGGGCCTCGGTGGCGTCTGCGAGGAGTCGGTCCAAGGGTGCTCCGGAGTGTAAAGCGGACTTGACCCGGCGATTGTACCCCGTTGCGCCACGGATTCTCCTTGCCGGGCGACGGCAAGGGCGGTTTCCTGCCTCCATGGCCCGTGGACTCGGTATCGACGCCGTGGAGATCGCGAGGATCCGGGATGCCCGGACCCGGCTCGGCGCCGCCTTCCCGAGGCGGATCTGCTCCCCGGCGGAACTCGCTCTCCTCGGGACCTCCGCGGTACCGGACCAGTTTCTCGCCGGGCGCTTCGCGGCGAAGGAAGCGGTGATGAAGGTCCTCGGCACCGGCTGGGCGAAGGGTGTCCGCTTCGCCGACATCGAGGTGCTCCGGGACTCCGACGGCATCCCGGTGATCCACCTCGAAGGCGCGGCCGCCGAACGTGCCCGGGCCCTCGGCATCCGCCGTGTCCTCGTCTCGATCACCCACACGAGGGCGACCGCCCTCGCCCTCGCCGTCGGCGAGGACTGAGCGGCCCCGGCGGGCCCGTTCGGGAGAAAAGGTGAAAAGGTACGTACGTCCCCTAGCGGGACGGGGCGGGGGGGGAGCCGTCCTCCACCAGGGCGAGGACCTCGGGGCGGATGTACTCCGTGAAGAGGATCTTCCCCACCGAGGCCAGCGGGATCGCCACGATCATGCCCACGAAGCCGAACAGCGCCTCGCCCACGAAGACCGAGACGAGCAGCGTCACCGGGTGCAGTCCGGTCCGGTCCTTCAGGATCTGCGGCATGAGGAAGTAGTTCTCGAAGACCTCGATCGCCACGAAGATCCCCGCCACGAGCAGGGCCGTCCCCGGCGAACCGGTGTCCAGAAGGGCCAGCGCCACGGCGGGCACGAGGCCGATGAGGAAGCCGGCGAGGGGAATCAGGCTCCCGAGCCCGGTGAGGATCCCGATCACGAGGCCGAAGGGGACGCCGACGATCGCCAGGGCGCCGCCGGCCAGCACCGCCTTGATCCCCATGATCAGGAGCCGGCCGCGGAAGAACGCCGACACCGCCTCGTCGATGCGCCCGAGGGTCCCCGAGATCCGCTCCCGGTGACGGACCGGAAGCCACGCGCGGATCGTCCCCCCGAAGCCGGGAAACCCCATGAGGAAGTAGAACAGGTAGATCGGCACGAGCACGAACAGCGCGAGGATCCCGAAGACGGAGAAGGCGATCCCGGCCACGCCCCCCACCGCGAAGTCCACGGCCCTTGCCCCGGTGCTGGCCACCCGGTCGCGCACCTGCTCGAGCCCCATCGCCGTGGCCTCGGGCTGGTCCCTCTGGAGGCGCTCGAAGATGCGCCGGCCCCGGACGAGGATCTGCCGTGCGTAGCCGGGGTCGAAGCGGCCGTTCACGTTCGTGTCCACATAGTGCGTGACGGCGCCTTCCCACGGCGCGGCGAGAGGTACCGCCCCCGCCGGGGGCGTCTCGCCGAAGTACGCATCGTCGCCCACCGCGGCTTCGTAAAGCTTCCCGGCCTGGGAGATGAACGCCGGGACGGTGAGGAGCACGAGACCGAAGAGGGCGGCGTAGAAGAAGAGGAACAGGAGGCCGATCGCGAGAGGCCGCCGGATCCCGAGCCGCGCAAGCCGGTTCACCGCGGGGTTCAGGATGTAGGCGAACAGGAGGGCGAAGAGCAGCGGCCCGAAGATGTCGTCGAGAATGGCCATGAACGCCACAGCGCCCACGACCAGCGCCACCGCGAGCGCGACACGGAAAACCCGCCGCCGCCGGTCCTTCGTCATGCTCCCGCCTCCCCGCCGGCACTGCCGGCGCGACCCTCCCGCTTCACTCTCCGGGCCCGGCGCCGGGCCAGGGCCTCGGGCGTTGTCTCCCACCGCCGGTGGACCCACGCCCAGTGCTCCGGGGCGGCGGCGATCTCGCGCTCGAAGACACGGCACCAGCCGCGGGTCAGCGCCCGGATCCGCTCATCGCGGTCCCCCCCGCCGGGGTCCTCGATCGGCGGGTGGATGACCAGGCGGTGCCGGCCCGGGCCGTCCCGGAAGAGGAACGCCGGGAGGATCGGCGCGCCGGTGGTCACCGCGAGCGACGCCGGTCCCGTGGGGGTGTAGGCCTCGCGGCCGAAGAACGGAACGAAGATCCCGGGCAGCTTGTCGATGTCCTGGTCCGGGAGGATCCCGAGCCCCCGGCCGGCCCGGAGCACCCGGACCATCTCCCGCGCCTGGTGCTGGAAGACGGTCTCCACGCCCATCGCGCGCCGCATCTCGGTGAGGAGCCCGTCCAGGTCCCGGTCGTCGTGCTGCCGCCCCACGACCTTCCCCTCCATGCCCCGGAGAGTGATGGTGACCGGCATCAGCTCGAAGAGCCCGAAGTGGGGCGTCACGAAGATCGGGCCCCGACCCGCCTTCCGGGCGGCCTCCACGTGCTCGAATCCCGTCACGCTCCGGACGGCGGCCGCCGCGCGGTGTTTTCCGAACCGGCAGAGCACCAGCCACTCGAACATGGCGGCGGCGAACAGCTCGAAGCTCCCGCGGGCCGTGCGGACCAGCTCCGCGTCCCCCATCTTCCCGCCGAAGGCGATCCCGAGGTGGCGCAGGGCCTGCCCGCGGAGTCGCCCCGACAGGTGGAACGCGGCGCGCCCAAGCGCACGCCCCAGCCGGTCCGCCCCGCGCAGGCCGAGGCGCCCGAGGAGGCCGAACGCCGGCGGCAGGAGCCGGAGCCCCGCCCGGCGCAGAAGGCGCCGGAGAGGCCGCAGTCTGGACCGCCGCCTACCTCCCATGTTCCGGTCCGATCTCGAAAATCCTTGGGTCCTCCGGCCGCGTCCCTAGAATTCGTGGTTTTCCACGACGTTTCCCGCGGAGCTGCACCATGGCGCGCGTCTGCGAATTCTGCAACAAGAAGACGGAAGTCGGAAACCAGATCACCCGGCGCGGTCTCGCCAAGGCGAAGGGCGGGGTCGGCCGCAAGGTCACCGGGCGCAGCAAGCGGACCTTCAAGCCCAACCTCCAGACCGTCCGGGCCTCCGTGGACGGCGGCACGCGCCGCGTCCGGATCTGCGCCCGCTGCCTGAAGGCCGGCAAGATCGTCAAGGCCGGCCGCCAGGCGAAGAAGTAGCCCCGGCCTCTCGACCCGAGGCGGCCCGCGCTCGCAGAGCGTGAGCAGAAATCCCGCGCTCAGAACCGCGGCCGCCGCCGGCGCACCCGCGGAAGCGGCGCGGCGCCGGGGTCCTCCGCGTCGGCTCTCGACAGCGCCTCGATCACCTCCGCCGGCGTCTGGTAGCGGTCCGCGGGGTCCTTGGCCATCATCCTCCGGATCGTCTCCGCGAGGCGCGCCGGCACCGCGGGGTTCCGGGCCCGGGCGTCCGGGGCGGGCTCCGTGAGATGCAGGGCCATGACCACCGCGGGGGTCGGCCCGCGAAACGGCACGCTGCCGGTGACCATGTGGTAGAGCGTGGCCCCGAGGGAGTAGATGTCCGCCCGGATGTCGATCGCCTTGTCGCCCCGGGCCTGCTCCGGCGCGATGTAGTCCGGCGTCCCGAGCGTCTCCCCCTGCTGGGTGTCGCTCCCCTCCTTCTCCACCTCCTTCGCGAGGCCGAGGTCGCACAGCTTCGGCATCCCGGTCTCGGTGAGGATGATGTTCGCCGGCTTCACGTCCCGGTGGACCATGCCGTTCGCCAGCGCGTGATCGAGGGCCCGCGCCACCTGGATCACGATCCCCACCGCCCGGTCGGGAGCCATGGCCCCGCCACGCGCGAGGAGTTCCGCCACCGTGGGCCCCTCCACGTACTCCATGACGAAGTACTTGTAGGCCCCGGCCTCCCCCACGTCGATCGCCGACACGACGTTCGGGTGGTTCAGGCGGGCGGCGGTCTGCGCCTCCCGGAAGAAGCGGCGCACGAAGTTCTGGTTCCGGGCGAAGCGGGGGGAGGGAGTTCTGCCGCGCCAGGAGTACCGCGCCCATGCTGCCACGCCCCAGGCGCCGGAGCAGCGTGTAGCCCGGGATCCTCTGCTTCCCCTGGAGGTGGGTGTCTTCGGTGCTCAACGGGGCGCGGCGATCTTATTGCGGTAGCCGAGGCTCCGCAACACTTTCAGCGACGCCTCGTGCATCCGGCGCGCCGCCGCCGGCTCGTGGTCGTCGTGGCCGGCGATGTGCAGGAGCCCGTGGACCACGTAGAGCATCAGCTCGGCGAGGGGCTCGACCTTCCGCTTCGCGGCCTCCGCGACCGCGCGCTCCGCCGAAACCGCCACTTCCGGCGGATCGAGGGGGAAGGCCAGCACATCCGTCTCGTGGTCGTGACCGAGGTAGCGCCGGTTCAGTTCGCGGACCTCGGCGTCATCGAGGACCGCCACCGAAACCTCGCCCGTGAGGCCCGCGAGCTTCGCCGCCTCGGCCGTCTCCCGCCGGAAGCGCCGCCGGTCGAGGAGGATCGAGTCCTGCCGGACGAGGAGAGCGACCTTCACCGCCGGGGACCGGGCCGCCATCACGCCCCCCCGTTCGCCGGGCCACGCCGACCCGAACCCTCGTAGGCCGTGACGATGGCCTGCACGAGCGGGTGGCGCACGATGTCGGCCTTCTCCAGGTAGACGAAGTTCACGCCCTCGATCCCCCGGAGCACCCGCTCGGCGTCCACGAGGCCCGACACCTGCCCCTCCGGCAGGTCGATCTGGGTCACGTCCCCGGTGGCGACGATCGTGGAGTCCCGCCCCATGCGCGTGAGGAACATCTTCATCTGGTCGGGCTTCGTGTTCTGCGCCTCGTCCAAGATGATGAAGGCGTGGTCGAGCGTCCGCCCCCGCATGAAGGCGAGGGGCGCGATCTCGATCACGTCCCGGTCCCGGAACCGCTGGATCTCCGCGAAGTCGAGCAGGTCCCCCAGCGCGTCGTAGAGGGGGCGGAGGTAGGGGTTCACCTTCTCCTGCAGGTCGCCGGGGAGGAACCCCAGCCGCTCTCCGGCCTCCACCGCCGGCCGGACGAGGATCAGCTTGCGATAGAGCGCCTTGCGGAGGGTCGAGACGGCCATGGCCACGGCCAGATAGGTCTTGCCGGTGCCCGCCGGACCGATCGCGAGGGTGATCCCGCCCTGCGCCAGCGCCTCCACGTAGCGGCGCTGGCCATCGGTCCGCGGCTTCACCCACGTGCCGTCGAGCGCCCGCACCACGCCGAGCCCGCCGGACCGCGCGGCGGGGACGTCGTCCACCGCGGCGTCCACGTCGGCCTCGTCGACGGACCCTCCCGCCCGGATCCGGTCGAGGAGCCGCCGGACCACCCGCGCCCCCTCCCGTGCCGCGTCGGGGTCCCCCTCCACGAGGACCTCGCCGCCCCGCACGAGCAGCGTGACGCCAAGGGCGTTCCGCAGCCGCCGGACGGTGAAGTCCTTCCGCCCGAGAAGGGCCCGTTCCTCGTCGGGGTTGTCGAGCGGGATGACTTCGCGCATGGCTATACCAGTAAGAGGACGGCCACAAGGTAGCCGACCGGGGCCGCGAGGAGAAGACTGTCGAGGATGTCGAGGAAGCCGCCGATCTCCTTGAAGAGAGTGCCGGAGTCCTTCACCCCGGCCCGTCGCTTGAGGAGCGACTCGAGGAGGTCCCCGAGCTGTCCGGCGACGGAGGTGAGGGTCCCGAAGACCAGCATCCCCCACCACGGGAAGCCGAACGGGATCCCGAGTCCGAGGCAGACGGCCAGCGAACCGGCGAGGCAGCCGGCCGCGCCCTCCCAGGTCTTCTTCGGGCTGATCCAGGTCAGCTTGTGCTTCCCCACCGTCCGCCCGACGAGGTAGGCGGTCGAATCCCCGATCTTGACCGAGAGGACGAGCAGGACCGCGAGCGAAAGCCCCATCGGCAGGAGCCGCAGTTCCAGCAGGAAAGAGAGGAGGAACCAGACGAGGAGCAGTCCGAAAGCGGTCGTCGCGGCCCGCTCGAACTCCTCCCGGCCGTCGGCCTCCTTCGCCCCCGCCCGGAACATCGGGACCACGAGCGGGCCGGCCACGAAGCACGCGAAGAGCGTGAGCACCACGGCCACGGTCCGAAAGGAGTCGAGCCCGGCGAGCGGGAGCCCCCCCCGGGCGAGGAAGAGGAGGACGAGGCCGGCGACACCCGTCGCGGGGAAGGAGCGGAAGCCGAGATTGCCGAGAAGGGGGTAGACCTCCGCGAGCGCCAGCGCGGACAGCGCGGTGAGGAGCAGGAGCGAGCCGATGTGCGTTTCGAACCGCCAGTCGACGAAGAGGACCCCGGCGACGGCCGCGAAGGCGGTGAGGGCGATGATGACGCGCTGGAGGCTCATTTCGCTTCGGGGATGCCTCCATAGCGCCGCTCGCGGAGGGCGAATTCGCGGAGGGCCTCGTGCAGGTGCTCGACCGTGAAGTCCGGCCAGAACACCGGGGTGACGTAGAGTTCCGAGTAGGCGATCTGCCACAGGAGGAAGTTCGAGACCCGCATCTCGCCGCCGGTGCGGATGAGGAGGTCCGGGTCGGTGAACTCGGTGTCGTAGAGCCGCCGGCGCACCGCCTCCTCGTCGACCGCGGCGGGGTCCAGGCGACCGTCGCGCGCCTCCTCCGCGATCCGGCGGGCGGCGTCGGCGATCTCCGCCCGGCCGCCGTAGGCGAGGGCGAGGGTCATCCGGAGTCCGCCGTTCCCGGCGGTCAGTTCGGTGGTCTTCGCCAGTTCCGTCCGCACCGCCTCCGGGAGTTCGGCGAGCCGGCCGATCGCCCCGAAGCGGATGAGGTTCTTCATGAGCGTCTTCCGCTCCTTCACGAGGAACTCGCGGAGGAGCCGCATCAGGAAGGCGATCTCCGTCTTCGGCCGCTTCCAGTTCTCGCTGGAGAAGGCGTACAGGGTCAGACGGTCGAGGCCGAGCCGGGCGCACTCCGTGGTGATCCGGCGGACCGTCTCGCTGCCCGCGCGGTGGCCGAAGACGCGCCGCATGCCCTTCTTCCGGGCCCAGCGGCCGTTGCCGTCCATGATGATGGCCACGTGGCGGGGCAGCTTCTCCCGCAGGACAGGCAGGGGCTCGGGCGGGCTCGGCCTGGCCATCAGCCTCTCCCGAGGACCTGCCCGCGTTCCGGCCCGACGCTCACGGTACGGACCGGCACGCCGACGATCCGGGCGAGTTCCGCGAGGTACTCCCGCGCCTGCGCCGGCAGGTCGGACAGGTCCCGCGCCCCGGCGATGTCGGCGCCAAAGCCCGGGAAGTCCCGGTAGACCGGCCGCGCGGTCCGCTGGGCGCGGAGGGAAGCGGGGAAGTCCGTGACGTGCCGCCCGTCGATCTCGTAGGCCACGGCCATCCGGATCTCGGGCAGGCCCCGGAGCACGTCGAGCTTGGTGATCGCGAGTTCGTCGAAACCGGAGACGCGCGCGGCGTAGCGGACCGCCACGGCGTCGAACCAGCCGCAGCGGCGCGGGCGGCCGGTCGTCGTGCCGAACTCGTGTCCGGCGTCGCGGATCATGGCGCCGACGGTCCCGAGGTCCTCGGTCGGGAAGGGGCCGTCCCCCACCCGCGTGCAGTAGGCCTTCGCCACGCCGACGAGCCGGTCGACCCGGCGCGGCGACAGCCCGGCCCCGGCCGGCAGGCCGAGGACCGAGGCGTTGGAGCCGGTCACGAAGGGGTAGGTGCCGGCGTCCACGTCCAGCATGAACCCCTGGGCGCCCTCGAACAGGACCCGCTCGCCCCGGTCGAGCGCGTCGAGGATGGTGAGGCTGCCGTCGACGACCAGCGGCCGCAGCCGCTCGCGCCACGCCATGTAGTCGGCGAGGATCCGGTCCGCCGAGAGGGGCTCGTGGCCGTAGACCTTCGTGAGGATCGCGTTCTTCGCGTGAAGTTCCGCGTGCAGGCGCTCCTCGAACCACGGAGGGTCCATGAGGTCCGAGACCCGGATGCCGCGGTAGGAGACCTTGTCCGCGTAGCAGGGGCCGATGCCCCGCTGCGTGGTACCGGTCCGGCTGTCGCCGCGGGTCTCCTTCAACCCGTCGAGGATCCGGTGCCAGGGCATGATGAGGTGCGCCCGGTCGGACACGAACAGGCGCCCCGCGAAGGGGATCCCGCGCGCCGCGATCCCGTCGGCCTCGCGGAACAGCACCTCGGGATCCACGACGACGCCCTGGGCGACGAGGCAGCGGAGGCCCGGGCGCACGATCCCCGAGGGGATGAGGTGCAACCGGAAGGTCTCCTCTCCCACGACGACGGTGTGGCCGGCGTTCGGCCCGCCCTGGAAACGCACCACCCAGTCCGCCTCGGCGGAGAGGATGTCGACGATCTTCGCTTTGCCTTCATCGCCCCACTGGGCGCCCACGACGACTACGCTCGGCATTCGGTCGGCCTCTCTCCCCGCCTGTCGGCCCCGACGGAGGGTATCCGCCCGGCCGTCCTCCGGCACGCTTTTTCGGTCTCCGCCCGACCCGCGTGGGCCCCGTGCCGCGGCCTCCCCCGCCGGCCGCCCGCCGGCGTATACCCTCCCGCGCACGGAAGCCCCTCGGCGACAGGCCGCCAGCATCGGGGGAGGAAGAGCTACACAGCGTTCCGGACCAGAGTCAGTTTTCCCGACCTCTCGAACGGCACGCCTGGACCCTCTGGGGCCTGCCGGAGTGAGGCGTCAGGCGCGCAACCCGAATCGCAGCGGGTCCGAGACCAGGGTCC